>JBHEOZ010000234.1:0-318 GCA_046260555.1 Desulfurivibrionaceae bacterium | reverse complement strand
CAGCAGCCCCGGCATCCGCATGAAGGTGCCCTCCGGGAAGAAGGCCAGGGAGCGGCCGCCGGCCACCCGGTTGGCCAGTTTCCGCGAGGCGGCCATCCCTTCGGCCCGGTCGAACCGTTCGACGAATTCGGTTCCCAGCCGGGGCAGGAGCAGGCGGAGCAGAAAATTCCCCTGCAGTTCCGCCTTGGCGATAAAGCCGAAGGGGTGAGGCAGGGCGCCGGCCAGGATGATGCTGTCCAGGTAGCTCGCGTGGTTTACGGCCAGAACACAAGGGGTGGAACGCTTCGGTAAGTTCTCCAGCCCTTCGACCTTCAAGGG
>JBHEOZ010000233.1:641-3381 GCA_046260555.1 Desulfurivibrionaceae bacterium | reverse complement strand
GGAGGATCTGAAATGACCGCGCTATCCTCCCGGCGCAAAAATCCCGCCCGGCCAAACCGCCATTGGCGCCGGTTCTCGCCCCGATATCGGCGCGGGAAAAGAAAAACCCCGGTTCCTTTGCGGGAAGCGGGGTTAGAGGATTCAACCGGACTCTGCCGGATTGCTGTTTGGTGGCGATGCAGGGACTTGAACCCCGGACACTACGGATATGAGCCGTATGCTCTAACCAGCTGAGCTACATCGCCTAAAGGGAAGGGATACTATATGTAAAATTTTGCCGCGGTTGTCAATAAAAAAAGGGCCTTTGCGAGAAAGGCCCTTTCGGTAAAGCGGATAAAAAGCGTACTTTTTACATCATGCCGCCCATGCCGCCCATACCGCCCATACCGCCCATGCCGCCCATCGGAGGCATGCCGCCGCCGGCGCCTTCCTTCTCCGGCTCATCGGCAATCATGCATTCGGTGGTCAACAACAGACTGGCGACACTGGCCGCGTTCTGCAGGGCAAAACGGGTAACCTTGGCGGGATCAATGACTCCGGCCTTGATAAGGTCCTCGTATTCTTCCGTATAGGCATTGAAACCGTTAGCACCCTTGAGGCCCTTGACGTGATCAACAATAATCGAGCCTTCCCGGCCGGCGTTGTTGGCGATCTGGCGAACCGGCTCCTCAAGGGCCCGCATGATAATATTTCTGCCAAGGGCAACTTCGCCTTCCAGTTTCAATTTCTCCAGGGCCGGCAGGCATCGCAGATAAGCGACTCCGCCGCCGGGAACGATCCCCTCTTCAACCGCGGCGCGGGTAGCGTTCAGGGCATCCTCCACCCTGGCCTTTTTCTCTTTCATTTCCATTTCGGTGGCGGCGCCGACATTGATTACCGCAACTCCGCCGATCAACTTGGCCAAGCGCTCCTGAAGTTTTTCGCGGTCATAATCGGAGGTGGAATCCTCGGACTGGGTCCTGATCTGCTTAACCCGGGCGGCCAGCTTGTCCTTGGCGCCCGCGCCGTCAATGATCGTGGTGTTGTCTTTATCAACGACAATCCGCTTGGCATTACCGAGATCGTCAATGGTGATATTCTCGAGCTTGATGCCGAGATCCTCGGTGATCACCTGGCCGCCGGTCAAAACGGCGATATCCTCCAGCATAGCCTTGCGGCGATCGCCGAAGCCCGGCGCCTTAACGGCGGCGACATTCAGGGTGCCGCGCAGTTTATTGACCACCAGGGTGGCCAGGGCCTCGCCGTCGACATCCTCGGCGATGATGAACAGCGGCCGGCCCATCTTGGCGATCTGCTCAAGGATCGGCAGCATATCCTTCATGTTGCTGATCTTTTTCTCGTTGATCAGGATGTAGGGATCTTCCAGATTCACCTCCATCTTGTCGGCATCGGTAACGAAATAGGGCGAAAGGTAACCGCGGTCGAACTGCATGCCCTCGACGACGTCAAGGGTGGTTTCCATGCTCTTGGCTTCCTCGACGGTAATTACGCCTTCCTTGCCGACCCTGTCCATCGCCTCGGCAATGATATTGCCGATGGTTTCGTCATTGTTAGCGGAGATGGTACCGACCTGGGCGATCTCTTTCTGCTCCTTGGTAGGCTTGGCAACCTTGGCAAGCTCCGCGACAACGGCCGCAACGCTCTGCTCGATGCCGCGCTTGATCTCCATCGGGCTGTTGCCGGCGGCAACCAGCTTTGAGCCTTCGGTAAAGATGGCCTGGGCCAGGACGGTGGCGGTGGTGGTGCCGTCGCCGGCCACGTCGCTGGTCTTGGAAGCGACTTCCTTGACCATCTGGGCGCCCATATTCTCGAATCTATCGGTGAGCTCGATCTCCTTGGCAACCGTAACCCCGTCCTTGGTGATGGTCGGCGCCCCGAAGGACCTCTCGATCAGGACATTGCGGCCCTTGGGACCAAGAGTTACCTTAACTGCATCCGCCAGAGTATTTACGCCTTTCAGGATGGCTTCCCGTGCTTTAACGCCATATTTAATTTGTTTACCAGCCATGACTGTTCTTCTCCTTAGTTTGTGCCTGTCCGGAAATGGTCTTTTTGCCCGATAACTTCGTCGCCGCGGAGTTGGAAAGTGCTCACGTACTCGTGTACGCTGCGCTTTTCCAACATCCTTGCTTCTCGTTCTCGGACAAAAATCCTCATTTCCGGATAGACACTAGTTTATGAATTTCTTTGATATAATTTCTAAAACCGGTCGGGCAGGAATTACCATTTCCCAGACAGAGGGATTATTCGATAACCCCGAGGATATCGTCCTCTCGCATGATCAGGTAATCTTCCCCGTCGAGCTTGACCTCGGTACCGCCATATTTACTGAAGAGAACCTTGTCGCCGACCTTCAAATCAATGGCCACCCTCTCGCCTTTATCGTTCAACTTGCCGGAACCAGTGGCGACAATCTCGCCTTCGATCGGTTTTTCCTTGGCGCTATCCGGAATAATAATCCCGCCTTTGGTAACTTCTTCCCCTTCAAGCCTTTTAACCAGCACCCGGTCATTGAGTGGACGAATCTTCATTTTAAACCTCCCAGTGTTTGTCTTTAATTAATTTCTGATTTTAATTTTGATATTTATTCTGCCAACCTGACAGAATCATATTCTCCATCATTTATGCCTGTTAAGTCCATCCAAAAAACAATTCCCGTAAAAAATCCGCTGAGGGCATCTAAGCCGTCGTTCAAAAATAAATCATACTTTTTTGTTCATGAACGGCATAAGGGGCCGTA
>JBHEOZ010000233.1:0-631 GCA_046260555.1 Desulfurivibrionaceae bacterium | reverse complement strand
CTAATGAACCGTGCAAAGCCGTCACGAATTCAGGTCGATGGCGACCCGCCAGCCGAAATCGTCCTGCCGCTCGCCGTACTGGATTCCCTGAAGTTCATCGAAGAGACGCTGGGCCAGGGGACCGGTCACCTCGCCATTGACCGGATACTCCCGGTCCTTGTAATTAAGGGCTCCCACCGGGGAGATTACCGCCGCGGTGCCGCTGGCGAAGACCTCCTGGAGAGAGCCCTCCTCCAGCGCGGCAATAACCTCGTCAATGGCAATGGACCGCTCAATAACCTTGATGCCCCAAGCCCGGGCCAGCTTGATCACCGAATCGCGGGTTATGCCGGGCAGGATACTGCCGGACAGGGCTGGAGTAATAAGTTCGCCATTGATCAGGAAAAAGATGTTCGAGGTGCCGATCTCCTCGACATAGCGCCGCTCGATCGCGTCCAGCCACAGGACCTGGGTATAGCCTTTGCCCTGGGCTTCCAGGGCCGCCATAATGCTGGCCGCGTAGTTGCCGGCGGTCTTGACATTGCCGACCCCGCCCTTGACGGCCCGGACGTAATTATCGGTGACGTAGATCTTGACCGGATTGAATCCTTCCGGATAATAGGCGCCGACCGGACTGAGGATGATGAAAAAC
>JBHEOZ010000232.1:312-3388 GCA_046260555.1 Desulfurivibrionaceae bacterium | reverse complement strand
GGAGATAACCATCGGCGATATCGTCTTTTTACAGTCGGGCGACAAGGTGCCGGCCGATATCCGCCTCCTGAAAACCAGGGAACTGCGGATCGACGAGGCGCCCCTGACCGGTGAATCGATGCCGGTGGACAAGAACCCGCAACCGGTCGCCGAGGGAGCGACTATCGGGGACCGCATCTCCATGGGCCACGCCGGCACCCTGGTTACCTCCGGCCGGGGCCACGGCGTGGCTGTCGCGGTCGGCGACGCTACCGAACTCGGCAAAATCAGCCAGATGCTTGCCACGGTTAAACCGCTGACCACCAAACTCCTGCAGCAGATCGATCATTTCGGTCACAAGCTTACCTTCATCATTCTGGTCATGGCCTCTTCCATGGCCATCTACGGGATCGTGGTCGGCGATCAATCGATCGCCGATATGTTCCTGGCCGCGGTGGGCCTGGCGGTGGCGGCCATCCCGGAGGGGCTGCCCGCCATTATCACCATCACCCTGGCCATCGGCGTCCAGCGCATGGCAAAGCGCAACGCCATCATCCGCCTGCTGCCGGCCGTGGAAAGCCTGGGCTCGGTGACGGTGATCTGCTCCGACAAGACCGGCACCCTCACCAAGAACGAAATGACCGTGCAGACTATCGGCACGGCCGAACACGTATTGGAGGTCAGCGGCAGCGGCTATGACCCCCACGGCGGCTTTAGCGTTGACGGCAAGGAAGTGGAAGTTGAGGGACAAGCCGACATTATGGAAATGATCAGGGGGTCGATGCTCTGCAACGACGCCACCCTGGAACAGGAAGGGGGCAACTGGGTCATGCAGGGCGATCCCACCGAGGGGGCGCTCCTAACCCTGGCCTTAAAAGCCGGACTCGACCTCGACCGGACCATCAACCATTATCCGCGCACCGATCTGATCCCCTTCGAATCGGAACACCGGTTCATGGCCACCCTTCACCACGACCATGAAGGCCACGGCTTTATCTATGTAAAAGGGGCGCCGGAACGCATTCTGCAAATGTGCAACCGGGAGCGGAGGGGCGGAGAGGATGCCGCCCTCCATTATCAATACTGGCAGGAAATCATCGGCAGGACCGCCGACAAGGGACAACGGATGCTGGCCATCGCCTTTCGCCCTGCCGAGGACAGCCACCGTGAACTGAAGTTCGAGGATGTGGACGGTGGCCTTACCCTGCTCGGCCTGTTCGGCATTATCGATCCGCCCCGCCAGGATGCCGCCGAAGCGGTGAAACTCTGCCGGTCAGCCGGAATCAAGGTCAAGATGATCACCGGCGATCACGCCGCCACCGCCCAGGCCATCGCCCGGCAGATCGGCATTGACGACAGCGGCGGGGTGATATCCGGCGAAGAGATCGAAAAGATGGACGAGGATTCCCTGCGGAGGGCTACCAAAGACAGCAACGTCTTCGCCCGGGTCAGCCCGGAACACAAACTGCGTCTGGTCGAAGTGCTGCAGGAAACCGGGGAGGTCGTGGCAATGACCGGCGACGGGGTCAATGACGCCCCTGCCCTGAAACGGGCCGACGTGGGGGTGGCGATGGGCATCAAGGGCACCGAAGTATCGAAAGAGGCGGCCGAAATGGTCCTGACCGACGACAACTTCGCCTCCATCGTCCATGCCGTCAAGGAAGGGCGGACGGTCTACGACAATATCCGCAAGGCGATCACCTTTATTCTGCCCACCAACGGCGGCGAGGCGGGGATCATCATCGCCGCCGTCCTCTTCGGGCGCCTGCTGCCGATCATTCCGGTCCAGATCCTCTGGATCAACATGATCACCGCGGTTACCCTGGCCCTGACCCTGGCCTTCGAACCGGCGGAGCACGGCATCATGGCACGCCCCCCCCGGAACCCCGAGGAGCCGCTGCTCTCCGGTTTTCTGATCTGGCGGGTATTCTTCGTTTCCCTGCTGCTGGTCATCGGCACCTTCGGTCTCTTTCTCTGGGAGCGGAGCAACGGCGTCTCCATCGATCAGGCCCGGACCATTGCCGTCAATACCCTGGTCATGTTCGAGGTCTTCTACCTGTTTAATACCAGATCCCTGAAAATTCCGATCTGGCGGGCCGGCAACTTTTTCAGCAACTGGTCGGTGTTTATCGCCGTGTTCACGGTCATCGCCGCCCAGCTGCTCTTTACCTACCTGCCCTTCATGCAGACCCTTTTCCACTCGACAGCCATCTCCACCGGGGACTGGCTGCGAATCCTTCTGGTCACCGCGCCGCTTTTGGTGATCGTAGAAACGGAAAAGGTTATCCTGGGAAGACTTAAAAAAGCCGCCGGCAAACCTTGACAAACTTCTGAATCCGCGGACGTTCGAGAACGGGGCGGAGGCAAGGTGTAATCGTTCAGCAGCACCACATCTTCGGACGATCGGCCCGGCTTACGTACACGAGGTACGCGGCGCCGGTCCGCTTGTCCAAATCTGCACCACTGCTGAACGTTTACAGTCCGGCGGTTTTGGATGCTTTGGCGACCGCCCCGGTGACCGGTTACGGCAAGGCTGCAACGATGCGGTTCCGGCCGGGACCGGGGTAATCAGGGAATTGCCACCGTGCCGTACCCTTGGGCCTGGTAGCCGAGCACCGAAATGAAGCCGTTGCCGACCCGGTCGATTTCCGGCAGGATGGTGGCGGGTTCGATCCCCATTCCCCTGGCGGCAAAAAGGCAGACTTCGAGGGTGACTCCGTCTTTCTTCAACTGCCGGATCGTCCCGTGGAACTTCTCAAGATCCTTATATTGTTCCTCCTTTTACCTTTGCCGGCAAGACTCTGCCGCTCCGAACTCTTCTTATTTTCCGGGCTTGTCGCTCTTCGCCCTGACCAGCAAAGCATGGGCATCGAGAAGCTTTTGTTTTCTCTTTTCAAGGTCGAAGACGAAATTTTTAATCGAGTCCACCCTTTTATGGGAATAACCGGCTCTGTTGTTGATTATCCGTTCATCACTATGACATAATTCAAGTATACGGAAACCGGATCACAAAAACAAACCCGGTAAGTATTCATTATTCAGGAGCGCGGTGCACGTTTTATGGCAACCCTCGGTATCATTTTACTGATCCTGGTTC
>JBHEOZ010000232.1:0-302 GCA_046260555.1 Desulfurivibrionaceae bacterium | reverse complement strand
CTGACCCTGGGCAAGCCGAAACTGACCGAAGTGGTTACCGCTGAAGGCATCGACGAGAATAAACTGCGGAGGAAAAGCATGACATGAAAAACAGGATTTCAACCGGAATATCCTGAGAAGAATAAAGCTGAGTTGAGCGGCTTGTCTGCTCAAATGCCCTTGGGGTGCCCCGTGGGTGTAAATATGATTAAACCTGCTAATTCAACAAGGAGAACGGAAAAATGAAAGAGACGATTATCGGTGTAGGCCTGTCATTGGTACTGCTCGCGGCCCCGGCCTCGGGCCAGATGATGGACGACAAC
>JBHEOZ010000231.1:0-3391 GCA_046260555.1 Desulfurivibrionaceae bacterium | reverse complement strand
GTATTTTTGAGAGTGAGGCCATACATATGGTATGCCGAACGAACAAAAATGCGCTACGACGCAGTAGATCGGAGTTTATGCGACGCCATCAAGAAATAACCTGAACTTTTTATCTATTTCTTTACGGCCCCTTATGCCGTTCATGAACAAAAAAAGTATGATTTATTTTTGAACGACGGCTTAGACCGCGGTTGTTAAAGATGCGCTCTTCAAGGGCAAGGGGATGAGGGGTGAGAAAACCCGGCAATCTTCGACCTTCCACTTTTAATTAAAAATCAGGAGAGGGACTTGATGATGCGGGCGGTGGCAAGGCCGATTTCGCCGAGCGCCTCAATCTCCCGAGGGCAGATCGCGACCAGCATGTAGTTCTCGTCAAGAAGCGAGAAGCGGTGCAAGACCAGTTTGTCTTCCTGGTTGATGTCCATGACCAGATTGTTTACTTCGGACATTTCGATAATGGCGCCGGCCTTGACCAGCGCCTCACCGAGCAGCGAACTGCAGGTGGCCAGGGCATCGACTCCGATCGGGCTGCTGTAATCGGCCAGGGGGAACCCCATCTCATCGGCCACCACCGCCCCGTAAAAGCCGCCGTTTTCACACATCTCGCTCAAGGCTTCCTTGATTTCATCACGATTCGGGGCGAGGGAAGACTCTTCGCCCCGGGCTTCCTCCGGCGGCGCAAAATCGTAATCATCGCCAAACATGAGATCGCCGATAAACTGATGCTTTCTGGTCTCCACTTCAACCGCCAGCGCCATAAAATCCCGGGCTGTCCGATGGCCGGCCTGCAATTTTTCAAGAGGCAGCGCTTTGATAGCGGCGACTTCAAAGGCATCGTCGAACGGAATGGCGGTATCGAAAAACAACCTGGCCGGCAGCCGCGATTTCAGCTGCTTAACGATCTTGCTTTCGATCACGCTTGAACTGTTCAGCATGTTGAACAGGATCCCCTCGATCTTAAGATCGGGATTAAAATTTTTCCTGATCCAGATATAGAGATTCAACAGCCTGGAGAGGGTAATGACGGTGCCGGCCCGGCAGTTGAGAACCTGGATAAAGCTGTCGCTGATGGTAAAAAGCTCCCGGGTAACAACGCCGATGCCGACCGGGGCATCATAGAGGACAAAATCATAATTATCGAAGCCACCGGAAAAGAGCGCCCCCAACTTGCCGGCCGCCGCCTGTTCCTCGAAATAGACGATATCTTCCGGGGTGGAAGCGCCGGTGCCGATGGCGGCCAAATCGTCGCCGTCCAGGGAGACCGTGACTCCCTCCAAATTCTCCTCTCCCCGCAAGACCTGGACAAGTCCTTTGCTGTTCAGGATCTTCAGCCGGCAGGCGGTGGCAACTCCGCCCTGGGAATCGCCATCGACGACCAAGACCTTTTTCCCGAGCCTGCGCAGCGAATAAGCCAAATTGATGGTGATCGCGGTTTTCCCTACCCCGCCCTTCTGGCTGGCAACAGTGATCTTTCTGGTCATAAAAGCACCTGGCTCACTTAATCGACAATCTTCAGATAATAACAACACATGTGGTTATCGAGAACCTTGTCGACCACATCCCGGCTAATCCCGGTTTCCGCGAGCCACTTTTCAGCGAACCCCTTCTTGCCGGAGCCGGCCTTGCAACCGAGCTGGTAGATTTTAATTTTTTTTCCGCCGATCTTGATCCTCTCGGCAATGGCGCTGCGCATCGGCTGGTGCACCGAACAGAAGGGGCTGACCCCGGCGCCTTCCCCGACCCGATAATTATCGGTAACCTTGCTCGGTTTATTAAATTCGGTGGTGAAATCGGCATAGCCGTCCGGAAGTTTTTCGAAAACCTCGGTGTAATTGCCTATGGAAGGCGCGAACGGACAGGCAGCCAGGCCGAAAACATACTCGCCCTGGTGGGTGGCCTCGCCCTCGACCTGGGCAATGGGATTGGTCGAATCCTCGATGGCCGCCAGAAAATCATCGAAGGAGCTGTATTCAACCTCCTTGATCTTATCGGCGGTGTTGATGGCATTTCTGATCAGGGACCCCTTGGCGGCGGCGGCGCCGCTCATGGTGATCATGACCTTGATCATATCCAGAAAACTAATATGGGCTATATCCAGCATCTTTCCTTCAGCCATTATTTATAACCTCCTCTTTAACTATTACTTAATAAAAAAAAATTATATCGCCGCGCTTTCAACAATTTGGGAGGTATGTTTCTTGATCTTCAATCTGATCATTCCCAGATTGGCATCCTTCTCGGCAACCACCACCAGAAAAGCATCGGCGCCGACCGGCGAAAGCATGACCGGGCCGTCGTTGTACTCGATCATACTCATGTTCAAGGCGCCTTTGCCAAGCTGGGTTCCCATGGATTCCGAGGCGCCGAATCCGCTGGAAGCGATGGCGCCGATCATCTCGGTATCGATCCCCGCGATGGCAATGCTGTCCAGCAGAAAGCCGTCCCTGCCCACCAGACAAGCCGTGTTTACGCCGGGTATGTTGGTAAACTCAGTCAAAACATCTTTTAAATCAGCCATATCATCCTCCTTTTTGGCATTTTCTTCCTTGCCTTCAATAACCTTATCCTCATTATCTGAACGCTCATCCTCACGCGCCCTGGCGGCGTTTTTCTCGTCCATCCGCCTGACGCCTTCCATCAAAAGCGCCTCGACGGGACTCTCTATGGTACGATCCGGCATCTCCTTGACATTGACACTGTCGAGCAGGCCGCCGTTGAACTCCATTATCTGATAAAAAGCTTCATCGCCCTCAAGGTCGTCGCAAATGGCATGGACGATCCGGCCGCCCTCAAAATAAATGATGCCCTGATGCTCGCCCTCCTTGACCCTGAGGGCGGAGTTCACTCCGGAAAGGGCCTTGATCTGGATCACATCGGTCAGGCCCACGCCGGCAACGGTTCCCTTGAACATGTTGTCTTCCTTGAGAGACAGAGAGACCATTTCGCGCAGCCCATTGATATCGAATGGCTTTTCCAGAAAATGGAGGCTGCCTTTCAGAATCGCTTCCCGTTTGTATTCATTGGAGGGGAAGGCGGTCATGATGATGACCGAAGTGTAGGGATAGCGGTTTTTGATCTCAATCAACAGATCAAGCCCGCTGATCCCCGGCATCTTGATGTCGGTAATCACCAGATCGACCTGTTCGGACCCGTTAAGCACCTCGAGAGCCTGTTCGCCCGAAGAAGCGACCAGGATGTCGACCTGGAGAGAGTCGTTGCAGAGATTGTTCTGAAGGGACCAGAGGAGGTCCTCTTCGTCGTCAACTATCAGGACTTTTTTAAGTTTGTCTTTGTCGCTCACTTGTCTCACCGCCCGCTGATTTTTCAAATTAAAAAAACCGAAAATCGATTTAATGTAACCGTTCACCGGGCGGTCGCTAAAGTACCACAA
>JBHEOZ010000230.1:0-3408 GCA_046260555.1 Desulfurivibrionaceae bacterium | reverse complement strand
GAGGATTCCGTCGTGGAATGCCCCGTTACGGACCTGGGACCATCAGTATTATCAACATCGTTGCCGCCTTGCATCTGCACCGCTCTCGAACGCTCACGGATTCAGGTTCAAATATGCCCGATCGGCGGGGATATTTCATGAAAAAATTGTCGATCGCCGTCAATAGCGCCCCGGGGAGAGCTCAGGGGCCAAGCGGTTACGGTTTTTCCAGGGTCGAGCTTCCCGGGAATATCCGCGTGAATTGTTGAGGCTATTGGGCGGATTGCCCTTCTCAACCGGGAATTACCTGTTTAATGGGGAAGTGGTCGCGGTGGAGAAACCCGCCCCGGCTGGGTTGCGGATTCAGGTGAATGAGAAACGCCGGGCGGGCCTCCATCCCCCCCAAAAATTCACAAGGGAGGACCGCCCGGCTAGAGGAAAACAGGAAGATAGGAAGATAAAGCGCGGTTGGTTAGACGGATCGACAGGCCCGCCCGAAACCGCCGGGAATCGTGCCGGAAGCCCAGAAAGCGGCGCCCTGCTTGTAATCGACGAACCAATACCCCCCCGGCCGCCGCTGATCCGCGGTGAAAATGAAAGGCTGCTGACGGGAGAAGCAGGGGTGCAGGTGCAGGCCGGCCTGATTTTGGGCAGGCTCCATCAGGGAAAGGGCCTCATCGATGGTCGGCAGCCGCCAGTTGTCATAGCCGGCGAATTTTCGGCGGTTGAGGTCGTCGATGTATTGTCTGACCCGTTTGAGATTGGCAAGATCGCAACCCTGCCGGTCCCACATCAGGCCGGTGCGCTGATCGGTGACGGTCTGCTGGTCCCGGTTGTCCACCAGATAATTGACAAAAGAGCCGCCGGGGTTTCGTTTTTGATCAAAAAAGTTGTGGTGCCTGATCAGTTCCACCACCTGCTCGCTGCTGAAAAAGGCCGGTTCGTTGCGAAGCCGCACGTGGTTCAGGCCGTCCGGCAGCTCGGCGCCAGTCGGCAGGCCGGTGTCGGTGAGTTCCGCCGTCTCTTCCTCGGCGAAGACCGGGCTGACCAGGTCGGCATCGGTATCATTGACTACTGTCCTGAGCAACCACTCCCGGAGTGCCGGCGTGATCGCGTAATTGCGGTCCAGGGAAGCGGAACGGCCTCCCGCCGCCACGCATTCGTCGATGAGATCTTGGGGCGCGGCAATCCGGGCCAGGATTCTGGCGTGTTTGACGCCGCGCTCCATCAGATACAAGGCGGCGGGTAAAGCCCAGGCATTGACATAAAAATAATAGAATTTCTCGTCATTGTTTCTGATCCGTTCGCCGCCCTTGCCCCCCCAGCTTTCAAACATGGTGAAGGAGTAGGTCGGTGTTATCTCCCAGTCGATGGAAAATCCCTGGCGGTCGCTTATATCGAGTAAATTGGCCAAACCCATGACGATTATTCCTCCCGCGTCATTTATTTACAGACTTGTACGCTTTTAAATGCTTTATTAATCACAATAAACCTGAATCCTTGAGCGTCAAGAGCGCGGCACAGACGACCAGGTCCGGCGCCGCTGCCCTGGCAGCCGCCTAGCATTCAGCTTGTTTTTATTAAACAATAATCATTATTGTTTAGCAAGGGCTTTTAATTTCCCGATCGTTAAAAAAATCATGAGCAAACTTAAAACTACTCCCGGCGTCCCCCTGCCCTTGGGCAACTTCCGCACCCCGAAAGGGTTTAACTTTTCCCTGTTTTCCAGGCACGGCGAAGAGGTCACCCTCCTTTTCTTCAAAAGCGGCCGGGACGAGATCCACGCCGAGATCGCGCTTGATCCGCTGGTCAACCGGACCGGCGATATCTGGCATGTCCTGGTTCACGACCTCGATCCCCATCTGCGCTACGGTTATCGGGTCAGGGGCCCCTGGGACCCGGCGGGGGCCGGACACCGCTTCGGCGACGATCTCCTGCTTGATCCCTATGCCGGGGCCGTGACCGGCGGTTCGAACTGGGGCGAGATTTACGTGCGGCAGGGGGCGGAAAGCCCGGCCCGGGGCTTTCGCCGCCGCGGCTGCCTGGCCTGCGAGGATTTCGACTGGGAGGGCGACAAGCCCCTTAATATCCCCCTGCAGGATTCGATCATCTACGAGCTCCATGTCCGGGGCTTCAGCTGCCACCCTTCCTCCGGAGTCGCCCATCCCGGCACCTACCGGGGCCTGGTCGAGAAGATTCCATACTTGAAGGAATTGGGGATCACCGCGGTTGAGCTGCTGCCGGTGGCCGAGTTCAACGAAAACGAAAACCGCAACCGCAATCCCCTTACCGGTGAGCTGCTGCGAAATTTCTGGGGATACAGCCCGATCTCCTTCTTCGCGCCCAAGGCGTCCTATGCGGTCAACGGTCGTAACGGCAACCAACTCAGGGAGTTCAAGGAGATGGTCAAGGCCCTGCACCGGGCCGGGCTCGAGGTGATCCTGGACGTCGTTTACAACCACACTGCCGAGGGCGGCGGTGACGGCCCGGTTTACAGTTTCCGGGGACTCGACAATTCCATCTATTACCTGCTCGATCCCCACAGCCGCGACTACCTCAACTTTTCCGGCTGCGGCAACACCTTGAACTGCAATCATCCCCTGGTCCGCAAATTGATCATGGACTGCCTGCGCTACTGGGTGATCGAAATGCATGTTGACGGTTTCCGCTTCGATCTGGCCTCGGTCCTCGGCCGGGATACCGACGGCGAGGTCATGAAAAATCCGCCGGTGGTGGAGAAGATCGCCGAAGATCCAATCCTGGCCCACACCAAGATCATTGCCGAGGCGTGGGACGCGGCCGGGCTCTATCAGGTCGGCTCCTTTTCCAACCATCCGCGCTGGGCCGAGTGGAACGGGCGTTACCGGGATGATGTCCGGGCCTTCATGAGCGGCGGCCGGGGTGGGGTCGCCGCTCTGGCCACCCGGGTGAGCGGCAGCGCCGATCTTTATCAGAACAACGACAAGAGTCCGTTTAACAGCATCAACTTCATTACCAGCCACGACGGTTTCACCCTCTACGATCTGGTCTCCTATAACCGGAAGCACAACGAGATCAACGGGGAGAATAACCGGGACGGCGACAATCACAACCTGAGCTGGAACAGCGGCGCCGAGGGTGAGACCGACGATGTCGAAATCAACAAACTGCGCCGGCGGCGGATCCGCTCCCTAGCGGCCATCCTCTTCCTCTCCCAGGGTACGCCGATGCTGGTTGCCGGCGATGAGTTCGGCCGCAGCCAGCGGGGCAACAACAACGCCTATTGCCAGGACAATGAAATCAGCTGGCTGGACTGGCGGCTGGCCGAGAGCAACCGCGATCTGCTCCGTTATTTCCGCCTGCTGATCGGGCTGCGTAAAAAACACCCTATTTTCCGGCGGGAGGAGTTTTTCCCGGCGGCCGGCGGGCTTGACCCCCACGAGATCCACT
>JBHEOZ010000023.1:0-14266 GCA_046260555.1 Desulfurivibrionaceae bacterium | reverse complement strand
GCAGGGAAAAGGGCTGGGTCGACAGGGCCCGGGTGTATCCCCAGGCCTGCCGCAAAAGGAAACTTTCCCCCCGGGGACTTTTAAAAACCCGGTCATACTGCATGGGCGGGCCGCTGTACCTCGACGTAAACAGGGCCGGAAAACCATAAACCGTCATCCCCTTTCGGAAATCGCCGGCCGCTCGGCAAAGAGTGCCCAGATTGTCCCGGTCGTTCTCGATCGAAACAAGCCCGCCCGACAAACCGTTAAGCCTGAGAACCCTCGCGCTGAGAGCGTTAAGGACATTGAGGGTGTAGTCGCCGTGGAGCCGGCAGCCGAGCCCCTTAAAAAATTCGATCTGACTGAAATGGCCGATTTGCCAATCCCTGAAACCGAGCTCAACCAGCCCGGCAATCCTCTCCCGGAAAAAAGAAATCTTGTCTTCATCGATCACGAACGGCAGGGCCCAGACGATCCGCCGGAACAGGGGGCCGGATTTTTTCATGCGGAGAAAGCGGTTAAAGGACTCCCCGCTCAGGTTGATCACAATCCGTTCCGGCATGACCGGAAAGCGCTGCTTGAGAAGAAAGGGGTCATCGGACCTGAACCAGAGAGGCAGCGGCACATTGCCCCCTCCCCGCCCTGGCCGGGCCGCTTTCGGAGCGGCAGCCGGCGGAGAAGACCGGGTGACGCTTGCATCCTGGCGCGTTTCACCGGAAATTTCCGAGATTATCTTATTTACCCGGCCATCGACATCTAGCTTTTTCAGCCTGCCGGCAAAACGCTCGGGTTCGACCCCGCGGCCCGGGGGCTTGCCGCGCCCGGCGGCCGAATCGACTTTATAGACCGCATCGGCCGGTCCCGCCGGAGCAGGGAGCTCAAGGGAGACCACCGTCCCTTTCGCGGCATGCTCGACAAACTCGCCGCCGACTTTGATTTTCTTCAGGGAAAAGCCCTGTCTTTCGCCGCTTTTCTCCCGGTGAAGCCGGAGGCGGTCGCCAACATTAAGCGGACCATTGATCTTAATGGTCGCCAGGTTGCCCCGGCCCGGCTTGAGCTTGCCGAGGAATATGCCGATATTACCTGAATGCTGGGGGGCCAGAACATCGGTGGGCCGGCTGCCGGTAAAATAGCCCCGGGTCGGTTTGCGGCCCATGGCATTACTCAACAAGCGCCGGGCCGCGCCCGAAACCTTGCGGTCCCCCGGCGCGCTGTCCAGAACCATCCGGTAAGCCTTTACCACATTGCCGACATAGCTCGGACTCCGCATCCGCCCCTCGATCTTGAGCGAAGTCACCCCGGCCGAGGCCAGGTCGGGCAACAGGTCGATCCCTTCAAGATCGTTCATCGAGAAGAAATAGCCGGAACCGCCCTTAGCCTTGCCGCGCCCCTGCCAGGTATAACGGCGGCGGCAGGGCTGTACGCATCGCCCCCGCAGACTGCTGCGCCCCCCTGGAAGCTGCTGAACAGGCAAAGCCCGGAGTAGCTGAAACACATGGCGCCGTGGACGAAGACCTCGATTTCGGCATCGGTGGAGGCGGTGATCTGCTTGATTTCCGGGATGGTGCTCTCCCGGGGCAGCACCACCCGGCCATAGCCCATCGCCGCGAGTTTATTGACCGCCACTGTGTTATGGGCCGCCATCAGGGTGCTGGCGTGAATTTTAATTTTCGGGAAAAATTCATGGAGCAAATAATAGAGACCGAGGTCCTGGATGATCAAGGCGTCCGGACCCAGTTTTTCCAGCACGGCCAGGCTTTCCACCGCCTTTGCCACCTCGGCTTCCTTGACCAGGCTGTTCATGGCCAGATAGACCTTGACCCCGTGCTTATGGCCATAATCGATCATCGCCGCCACCTCGGCCATGCTGAAATGACGGGCCAATTCCCGGGCGTTAAAAAACGGGGCGCCTATGTAGACGGCATCGGCCCCGGCCTCGACGGCCACCTCGAAGACCTCCAGGGTGCCGGCCGGCGCCAGCAGCTCCATTTTAGGCCGCTCATCTTTGTTATATTTCAATATTCACCGCCCGATTATTCTCAAGATAAACTTCATTCGCAAAAATCACAGCTTGCCGAGTTTTACACATTTCAGACACACTTTAAACCAACAGACCCCAAAAGGCTATGATCTGCCGCGAAACCCGGCCTTTCCAAAAAGATTTTCCTGGTATCCGAACAGGTGGTATGCCGAAGGAGCAAAAATACGCTACGACCCAGTAGATCGGAGTTTTTACGACGCCATCATCTTTGGCCTGTTACAAATCTTCCGGCACGAAACAAACCACCTCGTCAATACTTGCGGCCCCGGTCAGAACCATCACCAACCGATCAAGCCCCAGGGCAATTCCGGCCGCTTCCGGCATATCGTTCAAAGCGGCCAGAAATTTTTCCGGCATCGGGCCGGGTTCACGGCCGGCCGCCATAATCGCCCGGCGCTCATTCTCGAAGCGCTGCCGCTGCTCAATCGGATCGACCAGTTCGGAAAATCCGTTGGCCAACTCAATCCCATCGCAGTAAAACTCGAAACGCTCGGCCACGGAAGAGTCCTCATTTTTAAGACGGGCAAGGGAGGCAAGCGCGGCGGGATAATCATAGAGAAAAGTCGGCCGGCCGCCCACGCCCAGGTTAGGTTCGACCTCGTCGACCAAAACTTCCTCATAGCAGTCTTCGATCAGGGCCTCTTCGACGCTGCACCGCGCATATTGGGCAAAGGCCTCGGCAACGGTCAGCCTTGCGAAGGAGATATCCAGGTGAAAACGCCCGGCAAGGTCCGGGAAAAGCGGGCTGCCGCCACACTCCAGGACCACTCCCTTGACCAGCTCCTCGCATTCCTCGATCAGATCCATATAATCGATACCGGCGCGATACCATTCCAGCATGGAAAACTCGGGGAGGTGCAGGCGGCCCCGTTCACCCTTACGGAAACATGGACTGATCTGAAAGAGTTTGGCATTGCCGGCGGCAACGAGCCTTTTCATGCATAGTTCCGGGGAGGTCTGCAGAAAATGGGTCCCGGAGGTCAGCGGTTCGATCCACAACTCCGGGGCCAGAACGGGAAGCCGGAGCGGCGTATCGCTTTCCAGGTAATCGCGTTCCTCGAAGAAAAGGCGGATTGCCCGGATTACGGCGTTACGCTGCCTGAGACGCAGTTCCGAAATCATCGGTCACGAAATATTGCAACTGCGGAAAATTCTTTGCATCACGATCCTGGAGATTCCCCGGCTGCCGAAAGAAATTTAAATTCAGAAGCTGAGGGTGCTTTCCGCGACGCCGCCATCATTCCTTGACCCGGGTGATATATTCCCCGGTCCGGGTATCAACCTGGATCTTATCACCCACCTCGATAAAGGGCGGGACCTGGAGGACATAACCGGTTTCCAAGGTCACCGGTTTGGTGTCGGTGCCGCTGGTGTCTCCCTTGACCCACGGATCGGCCTGGGTAACGGCGAGTTCGACAAAGATCGGCAGGGTGATGTCAATCGGGGTCTCGTTGAAAAACAGCACCGTCACTTCCATGTTGTCGATCAGGTAATTGACGTTTTCGGCGATCTGCTCGCGGGTCAGAAAGAGCTGCTCATAGGTATTGGTGTCCATGAAATGGAATTCGTCGCCCTGGGAATAGAGAAACTGCATGCCCCGCTCTTCCAGGGGCGCTTTTTCGAACTTATCATTGGAGCGGAAGGTGCGATCGGTGGAATTGCCGTTGATCATGTTGCGCAGCCGGCATTTGTAGAGAGACTGACCCTTGCCCGGCTTGGAGAAATCGAATTTGGTGATAATGTATGGGTCGCCGTCCAGGAGAATTTTCAGCCCTTTCCGCAGATCGGATGCATTTAACATTTCGGAAACTCCATTAAAAAGATTCTTATTACGGGGTAAGCGCCTGTTTTTTAACCGGATCCGGTCCCGATGGCAAGAAAATAGACGGCCTTGCAGCTCGGTCTTGCCACCTTTCAGGGACAATGATTGATTATCGGCAAATATTATCGTAAATATATCTTCCCGGGACTTAATGATTATGTTTATCAAGTGAGATTGGTTTCAATTTGCAATTCGGCCAAGAATTCGGCCAAGAAGGAAGGGTTTTTTTACTTTTTGCGAGTTTATCAAGGTTATTATGTCAGGATTTATCCGCAACATAGCTCCCCGAACCGGGGGGAGGCGCTGATGCCTTCCGGCGCCAATCGGGTCGCCATAACCGGCATGGGCATCATCTCCTGTCTGGGCCTGAACAGGGCGGAGGTCAGGCAAGCCCTGCTCGAGGGACGTTGCGGCCTCGAGTTTCTGCCGGAACGCAGGAAACTCGGCTTTCAAAGCGGCCTGAGCGGGGTGATCAAAGACTTTAACCCAAAAAAAATCCTTGACCGCAAAAAGCGTAAAACCCTGCCGGAATTCGGCCTCTGGGCCTGGGCCGCCATCGAACAGGCCCTTGATCAGGCCGGGATCGAACCGGGCTCGCTCCACGGCGACAGCGAAACCGGCATGATCTTCGGCAACGATTCGTCGGCGGTTACCGCCGTCGAACAGGTCGATATCCTCCGGAAAAGCGGGGAGACCCGGAGCATCGGCAGCGGCCATATTTTCCGGCTGCTCAACAGTACCGTCACCTTGAACATCGGCACCCTGCTCGGCTTGCGCGGCCAGGTCTGGACGGTGAGCGGCGCCTGCGCCAGCGGCGCCATGGCCATCGGCCAGGCCGCCGGACTGATCGCCGCCGGCAGACAGAAAAGAGTGATCTGCGGCGGCGCCCAGGAGATCTCATGGCAGTCGATGTGCAGCTTCGACACCCTGGCCGCCTTTTCCCGCCGCGAAAGCGATCCGCCTTCCGCCTCCAGACCCTTTGACCGGGATCGGGACGGATTGGTGCCGAGCGGCGGGGCGGCGGCAGTGATCCTCGAATCTTACCAGGAGGCCGAAAGCAGGGGTGCGGTTATTCTGGGTGAAGTCATGGGCTACGGCAACACCAGCGACGGTCATCATATCGTGATTCCCAGCGGAGAAGGACTGGAAAGAGCCATGCGCCTGGCCATTGCCGATGCGGGCCTGAACCATGCCGACATAGATCTGGTCATGGCCCATGCCACTTCAACTCCGACCGGTGACGAAGCTGAAGGCAAGGCCCTTGCCAATATCTTCAAACCGGGGCCAGACAGGTCCGGACCGATTATCACCGCCACCAAGGCTTTAACCGGGCATGAGTTCTGGATGGCGGGCGCTTCCCAGGTCATCTACGGAATGTTAATGGCCGAAGGCAAATTCGCGGCCGGCAATCGCAACCTGGAAAACCCCGACCTTTCGGTAAAGGACTTGCATTTACCTACCCGAAATGTTTATATTAACAGCCGTTTTTTGCTCTGTAACGCGGCGGGTTTCGGCGGCGCCAACGCGTCTCTGGTAATAAGGAATCTCCACTGATCATCACCATGGCTAACCCCTCCTGGTCGGCAGGCATCTATCCGGATCTGAGCCAAAAAAGCTATTTGAGCCACGAAAAATCGGTATACATACTGGCCGACAACCAAAATGATATGGTGCTGTCGGACAGATATGCTGACAGGCTCTATCCCATGAGGTTCAACCTTTGTCCACTAAGAAACTCGACACTATTGTCATCGGCAGCGGCATAAGCGGCCTGACCGTTGCCGGCTTGCTGGCCAAAAGCGGCCGCAGGGTAGTTATCGTCGAGCGGAACCGCAAACCTGGCGGCGCCCTGAGACGTTTTACCAGGGACGGCATCCCCTTCGACATCGGTTTCCACTACACGGGCGGACTCGGCCGGGGCCAGATCCTTGAAGTTCTCTGGAAATATCTGGGGGTGGGGAGCGGAATCACTCCGGTGCCGATGCACCCGGACGGCTATGATTTTTTCAAATTCCGCGGCTCGAAAACCGAGGTCAAGGCCTTTTATTCCTACGAGAAGGCAAAGGAACAGATGTGCTCGGTTTTCCCGGACGATGCCGCCGGCATCGACAGCTACCTGAACACGATTAAGCATATCTGCCGGAAAATTCCTTTTTATGATCTGAACCTGCCCCTGTCGCCTTTTTTGCGGGATTTTTTCAGTTCACAAGACCAGCCCTTGACCGGGGCAATTGCCTCCATGGTTAAAGACCGGGAACTCCAGGCAGTTCTGGCCGCCCCCGCCTTCCTTTACGGGGTACCTCCGGAAAAGGCCGGCCTGGCCATGCACGCGGCCGTGGCCCACAGTTACTATCAGGGCGCCTGGGGCATTCGGGGCGGCGGCCAGGCCGTAGTGGACGCTTTTCTGAAAATCCTGTCCGAACAGGGCGTTGAGATCCTCACCGGGCAGGGGGTGGATCGGATCGAGGTCAGCGATGGCTGCGTAAACGGCGTCACCCTCGGCGACCGGCAGCTCAGGGCCGGACAGGTGATATATACCGGCCATCCCGCCCACCTGCCCGGTCTGGTCACGCCGGGAAGCTTCCGGCCCGCTTTTTCTCATCGGATCGAGGCACTTGAAGATACGATTTCCATGTTTATGGTCTTCGGCAGGATGAGCCGACCTGCCGACCTGCCTAGATTGGATCGGGCCAACCTCTACTGTATCGATCGGAATTTCACCCTGATGGCTGATCCGGCGGCGGCCGGGAACGGCTCCGTTTTGATGACCGCGCCGGGCCGCCGTGACCTATCGAAAGGCGACGACCGGAGCGGCGAGGGAGTCATTCTGATGCGCCCGGCGGAGTGGAGCGAGACCAGGAAGTTTAACGAAAACTCAAGAAAGCGCGGCGACGGTTACCGGGCATGGAAAAGCGCCGCCACCGAAAATTTGATTGAGCGCGCCGCCGCCAGCTTCGGCGCCGCCTGCTTAGATATCGAGCCCCTGGCCGCGGGCTCTCCCTTGACCTTCAGGGATGAACTGGGCTCTCCGGCCGGGGGGATATACGGAGTGCAGCACAACCTGGAGCAATTCGTGGCCCGGGCCAAGACCAAGGTCCAGGGCCTCTACTTAAGCGGCCAGGGTACTTTGATGACCGGACTTCTCGGCGCCTCGATGGCGGGGCTGGTCACCGCCGGCGAGATTATGGGCCTCGAAGAGACCTGGGACAAGGTCAGAAAATGGCAGTAAACAGGGTGGTTATAACCGGCCGCGGGGCGGTCTCACCGCTGGGGATCGGAGCTGCCAGGCTTATCGAAGGGGTCTGGCAGGGCCGGTCCGGCGTGAAGATCATGGATGAATGGCGGCAAATCAAGGGGATGCGGGCTCTCACGGCGGCCCCTGTTCCCGAGGTTGACGCGAAATCTCTTCTGCCCCGGGCAATGCGAAGAACCATGGGAGATATGGCCATCCATGCCGCCCTCGCAGCCCGCGAAGCCGTGGAGGACGCCGGGATTTCCGCCGATCTTCTCGGCTCGGGACGGGTCGGCGCCGCCATCGGCTCGACCACCGGCAGCCCGGAGGCCTACGAAAGCTTTTATGAAAAATTCCTTGCCGAACGTTCCATTGAGGAGCTAAAATCCGGCTTCTTTTTTAAGATCATGAGTCACAGCTGCGCCGCCAATGTCTGCCTTGCCCTCGGCATTACGGGTGAGCAGTGGTCACCTGCCAGCGCCTGCAGTTCTTCGGCCCAGGCGATGGGTCTGGGCTACATACTGATCAAGAGCGGCCGCCAGGATGTCGTGCTCTGCGGCGGGGCCGACGAGGTCCACCATTCGGTAACCATGGTTTTCGATGTCCTGAAAGCGGCCTCCCGCAACCATGACCAGCCCTTGACCACCCCGCGTCCTTTCGATATTAATCGGGACGGCGTGGTCTGCGGCGGCGGCGCCGGCATCCTGGTTCTGGAAAGCCTGGAAAGCGCAAAAGCGAGAGACGCCGATATCCTTGGCGAAATTCTGGGATTCGGGCATATTAACGATTGCAGCCATATCGCCAACCCCCATACGGACAGCATGTCCGCCGCCATGGGGGCCGCCTTGCGGGAGGCCGGGGTTGCCGGAAACGAAATAGACTATGTCAACGCCCATGCCACCGGCACCCTGCAGGGAGATATTGCCGAAGCCGAGGCCATAATCAGAACAGTCGGCAATAAGGTGCCGGTCAGTTCTTTCAAGGGCCATATCGGTCACACTTTGGGGGCGGCAGGAGCGCTGGAAACGATCATAATGCTGGAAATCATGCGGCGGCAGGAGGTAATCCCCACCCTGCACCTTGAAAATCCCGATCCGCAATGCGGCGACATCGCCCTGCCTCGGGAAATTGTTCCACGGAAAATAGAGACGATGATAAAAAACAATTTTGCCCTGGGTGGTGTCAACACCTCCCTGGTATTCCGGAGGTGGCATTAAATGCTGACAGATCAAGAAATTCGGGAGCGGATAACCGAGGTTATCTCCGAGGAATTCGAACTTGAGCCTTCCCGACTAGTTCCCGATGCCACCCTCTACGATGATCTGGGCCTTGATAGTCTGGACGCCGTCGATATGGTGGTGGCAATGGAAAAATCGTTCGGCGTCAAGCTCGCCAATGAAGAAGCCATCAAGGCGGTCCGGACCATGGACGATCTTTGCCGGCTGATTATCAATCTTAAAAAATAAAACCGAAACGTTTACCCCGTGAATCCGAAGAAATTTTTACTGAACATATATTTCTGGCCGATGTTTCTGCTGGTCACCATCGCCGCCTTCCTCTGCGCGCCGATTGTGCTGGGCGTTTACCTGCTGCTGACCAGATCTTCCGTTGCCCGAACAATCCGGCAGGGTATTCGGATTTACGGCTGGGTGCTGACCCGGCTGGTGCCTTTCATGGCCCCGGTTATCCTTGAGGACAGGTCGGGCGGTTTCGGAAAACCGGTGATCTTCACTCCAAACCACAACTCTTCCGCCGATCCCTACCTTTTCGGGATGGTTCCGATGGAAAACGCCTTTGTCACCTCCTGGCCTTTCCAGATCCCCTTTTATAACTTTTTCATGCATCTGGCCGGCTACGTCAATTCAACCAAGGGTTGGAAACATGTCCAGAAAAAGGGCAAGGAACTGCTCGACTCCGGCTGCTCGCTGATCATCTGGCCGGAGGGGCACCGTACCCGGACCGGCCGCCTGGGCAGATTCAAGAATGGCGCCTTTCGCCTGGCTCTGGCCACCGGCAGACCGATTGTGCCGGTCTGCATTATCGGCTCCCGCCGGATGCTCCCCGCGGGCCGCTTTTTTCTTAGCCCGGCCCGGGTCCGGGTTGTTCTCCTGCCGACAATCACCCCGGTCGGCAAGGCCGACAGCCCGGACGATATAAAAAACCTGAAAGAACAGACCAAAAAGTGTATAGAAGAGGAGCTGAAAAATCACCGGGCAAGCAAAGCCGCTTCGGTTGCAAACCCGACCACCCGATTATCTTTTCCCGCCGGTACGAAAGAAGCGCCGGAACAAAGTTATCTCTAGGCCGATGCAGGATCATTTCGACATAAATAAAGCCCTGTCCTTACGAAAGGCGGCGCCGGAAGAAATGACCCGCTGCCGGAATTCCCTGTTGCAAGCCCATCTTCGCCAGGCCGTCAAAACCCCTTTTTACAAAAATTTATTCTCCCGAATCGATTGCCGACCCGAGGAGATTAATCTTGAGAATTTAAACGCCTTGCCCCTCACTACCCGGCAGGACGTCGAGGCGGACCCGGCTGCGTTTTTCGCCACGCCGCCGGAAATCCAGGTTGATCTGGCTCTTACTTCGGGATCGACCGGCGCTCCGGTCCTGGTGCCCTATACCGCCCGCGATCTGGAGCGGCTGGCCTTCAACGAACAGATGAATTTTTATGGGGCCGGGATCAGAAACGATGACCGGCTCCTGCTCTGTGTGACCCTCGACCGCTGTTTTGTCGCCGGACTCGCCTACTATACTGGCCTGGTCAGACTCGGCGCCTCCTGTATCCGCAGCGGACCGGGCCAGGCGGCCCGGCAATGGGAATTGATCGATCGCCTCCGGCCCACCGGCCTGATCGGGGTTCCGTCATTTCTTTTAAAAATGGCGCAGTGGGGCAAAAGCCACGGGTATAACCCGGGGAAAAGTGGTATAAGAACCCTGATTACGATCGGCGAACCGGTCCGGCGGGCCGACAACTCCCTTACCCCCTTGGGCCGGGAGCTTGAGGAAGCCTGGCAGGGCCGGATATTCTCCTCTTACGGCGCCACCGAACTGGAAACGGCCTTCTGCGAATGCACGGCTTCCGGCGGCGGCCACATTCATCCTGAGTTAATGATCGCGGAAATCGTCGACGAAGCAGGTAAGCCCGTTAAAACCGGCGAGCCGGGCGAGGTGGTGGTTACCCCCCTGGGTGTCGAAGGTTTTCCGCTTATCCGTTTCCGGACCGGGGACATCGCCCGCCTCCATACTTCACCCTGCCAATGCGGCTGGCAAACCCCGCGGCTCGGGGCGATTGAAGGACGGCTGGCCCAGCGCCTCAAGGTCAAGGGCACCACCTTATACCCTGAAATGATCTTTCAGGCCCTGCAGGAGCTGCCGGAAATTCATGCCTCCTACCTGGAGGTAAGGGCGGATTACGACCTCTCCGACCGGATCAATATAGTCATCGGAGTTGACGACTCATCGACAGTCCACCCGGAGCTGATCAGCGACCATCTCCAGGCCCGGTTGCGGGTCAAACCCGAAATAACCGTCCAGGCCCGGAAGCTGGTCCAGGAGACCATGGAACAATCCGGCGGACGCAAATTAAAACGTTTTTTCGATTTACGTGGTGAGTGACAGGTATGAAATGTTTTGGTGAACACTGGGGACTTGAGTTTTCCCAAGAAGAAATTGCCGCGGCCCGGGCCAGAGACGGGTTGCTTTCCATGGAACTGGAACTCTCCAGGGCCTGCAATCTGCGCTGCATCTATTGCTATGCCGAATCGGGCGTGCCGATGGCCAACGAACTCAGCCTCGATGAAATTTTCCGGGCCGTCGACCAGGCCGTGGAACTGGGCGCCCGGAAAATCATCATCCTCGGCGGCGGCGAACCGACCCTTTACAAGGACCTCTTCAAGGTAATCGATTACATCCAGGCCAAAAAGGTCGAGGTCGATGTTTTCACCAACGGCATGCTGATCGACCGTGACAAGGCCAGGGCGCTATACGAGCGCAAGGTCTCGGTGGTGGTCAAGATGAACAGCCGCGACCCTGAAATCCAGGATATGCTGGCCGGCCACCCCGGCGCTGCCGCCGCCATCGACAAAGGCTTAAAGGCCTTGATGGACGCCGGTTATCCCGACGAGGACCATACCCTGGGCATCGAAACCATCATCTGCCGGCAGAATTACGCCGAACTGGCCGACCTGTGGGTCTGGGCGCGAAAGCGGAACATCATCCCCTATATCGAAATGATGACCCTTCAGGGCCGGGCCACGGACCATCCCGATCTTGAGGTGCCGATCAATGAAGTAAAGACCCTCTTTGAGAAACTGGCCGAGATCGACCGGGAGATGTTCGACAGCCACTGGACCCCCCACCCGCCCCTGGCCGCCTCCCAATGCGCCCGGCACGAATATTCCTGCACGGTAACCGCCAACGGCGACGTCCAGCCCTGTCCCGGGGTCAGCGTCGCCGCCGGCAACATCCGGGAGCAGCCCCTGGCCGAGATCCTCAAGAAAAGCACCCCTATCCAGGAACTGCGCAATATCAGAAAGATAATCAAGGGACGCTGCGGGGAATGCCAGTTCGGCGACTACTGCTACGGCTGCCGCGGCCACGCCTACCAGGTCACCGGCGATTACCTGGCCGAGGATCCCCTTTGCTGGCTCGACCATAAATAGGTTTGCTTGCCGGACATGCGCTAATCAATGAAAATTCTTCTGGTCAACCCACCCAACAGCGGCAAGAGCATCCCCGAGGAAAAATACGGGATTGACTCAATCAAGCAGATCTTCCGCGGCGAACCGCTGGCCCTGGAGGTATTGGCCGGAAATCTCCGCGATTTCGAGGTCAGAATCGTCGATCTGAAAGCCGCTCCCGACTCCCTGCCCGAGGTCCTGGCCGAGTTTCGTCCCGACCTGGCCGGCATCACCGGGGTGACCTGCGAGGCCAATTCGGTCCTGAAGCTGGCCGCCGAGATTAAGGAGAGCTGCGGGGCCGGGATCGTGGTCGGCGGAATCCACGCCTCCAACGACCCCGAGTTTTTTAACCGTTCCGGGATCGACTATGTGGTAATCGGGCTCGGCAAGGCGAGCTTCCGGGAACTGACCCTGGCCTTGCGGGACGGCAAAAAAGGATGCGCTATCCCCGGCGTGGCCCCGGTCAGCCCGGGCCGCCCCCTCCAATACACCCCGAGACAATTTTCGGCGGCGGACCTCGGTGACGACGCGGCGCCCGCCTATGGGCTGGTCGAGCAGTACCGGTCGAACTATTATCTTGCCGGGCTCAAGCTCGACATGGGTTTCGTGGTCACCGCCTTCGGCTGCCCGTTCAACTGCTCTTTCTGCTGCATCGGAGGCCTGACCGGCGGCCGTTATCTTACCCACGACACCAAGGCGGTAATCCGCGATATCAAGATGCTCGGCGATATTCCAGTGGTCCGGCTCCTCGACGCCAATACCTTCGGCGATCCGCAACATGCCGAACGGCTGTGCGAGGCGATCCGGGCGGCCGGTATCGACAAGCAGTTCCTCGCCGACGTCCGTTCCGACACGGTGGTCAACCACCCGGAACTGATGCGGAAATGGAAGGAGGCCGGCCTGCGGGCCGTAATCATCGGCTTCGAGGAGATCAGCGACGAAGGATTGCAGAAGATGAACAAGGCCAATCTGGCCGCGGTCAATACCGAATCGATCTCCATTCTCCACGAGATCGGCATTACGATCATCGGCGACTTCATCGTCTCCCCGGACTACGGGCAGGCCGATTTCGACCGGCTGGGCGAATACATCGGCGCGAACAAGGTTGATTTGCCGATGATTACGGTAATGACCCCCCTGCCGGGCACCAAACTGCACCGGGAGATGCGGGACCGGATCACCATCGCCGATCTCGATTACTACACCCTGACCAACGCCGTCGTCCCGACCCGGCTGGCCGAGGAGACTTTTTACCGGAATTACGCCGCCCTGCTCAGGGAAGGTCATGCCGGGGCAAAACTTTAGGGACCGAATTATCAATGGAAGCCTACATTACCGACATAACCGCTTATCTGCCCAACCAGGCGGTTTCAAACGAGGAGATGGAAAAGGTTCTCGGCCTGGTCAACGACCTGCCCTCCAGAACCAAGAAGATCATTCTGCGCAATAACGGGATCAAGCAACGCTACTACGCGATCGACCCGGCCACCGGCCGGACCACCCACACCAATGCCCGGCTCGCCGCCGAGGCGGTCAAAAGACTGAACCCCTATGACGGCTTCAAGGTTACCGATATCGAACTATTGAGCTGCGGCACCTCCGCCCCGGACCAGTTCATGCCGGGCCACGCCTCCATGGTCCACGGCGAGGTCGGCGGCGCCGCCTGCGAAGCGGTCAGTACCGCCGGGATCTGCCTTGCCGGGATCAGCTGCCTGAAATACGCCTGCATGAGCGTCGCCCTGGGCCTGACCGCAAACGGCGTGGCCACCGGCTCCGAGCAGTCCTCGTCCTTTATGAGATCGAGGATGTGCGGCATGGTCGACCCGCGGCGGGCCGAGCAGCTCGAAAAGCAGCCCGCCCTGGCCTTCGAGGCGGATTTCCTGCGCTGGATGCTCTCCGACGGGGCCGGGGCCGTATTTATCGCTCCTAAGCCGGCCGCCGACCGGCTCAATCTGAAAGTGGACTGGCTTGAGATCATCTCCCATGCCGACGAGATGGAAACCTGCATGTATGCCGGGGCGGTCAAGAACGGCGACGGGACGATCACGGGCTGGCGGGAGTTCGCTTCGCTGCGGGAATCGGTCGAGGTCAATTCCCTCTTGGTCAAACAGGACGCCAAACTGCTGAACAGCGACATAATCCCGGTGGTGGTAAACCGCTCGCTGCCCAGATACATCGAGAAATACGGGCTCAAACCGGAAGAGATCGACTGGTTCCTGCCCCATTACTCTTCCGAATACTTCCGCCGCATAATCTACGACCATCTCAAGGAGATCGATTTCGAAATCCCCGAAGAACGCTGGTTCTCCAATCTGGCCGAAAAGGGCAACACCGGCTCCGCCTCGATCTATATCATTCTGGAAGAAATTTTCCGGTCCGGAAAACTCAAGAAAGGCGACCGCCTGCTCTGCTTCATTCCGGAAAGCGGCCGCTTCTCGGTCGGCTATATGATGCTGACCGTGGTCTGAACCGTTTCAAAAAAAAATGCCGGTCAACAATCCGTTAATTGT
>JBHEOZ010000229.1:0-3408 GCA_046260555.1 Desulfurivibrionaceae bacterium | reverse complement strand
AGCGGACCGGCGCCGCGTACCTCGTGTACGTAAGCCGGGCCGATCGTCCGAAGATGCGGTGCTGCTGAACGGTTACCTCAGCCGCGCACCTGACCATCGCCATAGACGATGTACTTAAGGGCGGTCAGCTCCTTTAAGCCCATCGGGCCGTAGGCATGAAGCTTGGTGGTGCTGATGCCGATTTCGGCGCCGAGGCCGAACTGGCCGCCGTCGTTGAAACGGCTGGAAGCGTTGATCATCACCGCCGAGGCGTCGACTTCCCGCAGAAAACGCTGGGAGTTCCTGTAACTCTCGGTAACGATCACCTCGGTGTGCTGCGAACCATGATTGACGATGTGGTCCATGGCGCCGTCAAGATCGTCAACCACCCGCACCGCCAGGATGAGATCAAGAAACTCCATGCCCCAATCATCTTCCCGAGCGGCTTTTGCCCCGGGCAGAATCCGGCAGGTTGCCTCGCAGCCGCGGATTTCGACCCCCGCTTCGGCCAGAGCCCCGGCGGCGAGGGGCAGAAAGGTATCGGCGATATCGCGATGGACAAGCATGGTCTCCAGGGCGTTACACACTCCGGGCCGCTGGGTCTTGCCGTTAATAACCAGATCAACCGCCATCCGCGGATCGGCACTGGCGTCGACGAAGAGGTGGCAGACTCCCTTGTAATGCTTGAGGACCGGAATCCGGGAATTTTCCGAAACAAACCGGATCAGCCCCTCGCCGCCCCGGGGGATAATCAGGTCGATATACTTATCCATGGTCAGCATGGCATCGATTGCTTCCCGATCGGTAACCGGCACGACCTGGATTACGGCCGGATCGATATTTTCGGCGGCAATCGATTCCTGGAGAACATTGGCCAGAGCCAGGTTCGAATGAATGGCCTCGGAACCGCCCCGCAAAAAAACGCCGTTTCCGGCCTTGAGGCAGAGGGCGGCGGCGTCCACGGTAACATTGGGCCGTGACTCATAAATTATCCCGACCACCCCCAGGGGAATCCGCATCCTCCCCACTCTGATGCCGCTGGGTCGTTTGATCATCTCAGTGACCTCGCCGACCGGATCCGGCAAGGCCGCAACTTCACGAAGCCCGGTCACCATGGAATCTATCACCTTATCGGACAGTTCAAGCCGATCGAGCATCGCCGCGGACAAGTTCTTCGCCCGCCCCGCCTCGAGATCCCTGAGATTTTCCCCCTTGATGAAATCAGCCCTCTTCAGGAGGTCGTCGGCCATGGCCAACAGCAGCCTGTTCTTGACCTCGGTCGAGACCGTCGCCATTTCACGAGAGGCGCGACGGGCCTGGAGCGCCATTCCATTAATCTGTTGTTCGATAGTCATTTTATTTCCAAACCCCATTTAATTTATTGTAACTATCTGAAAATATTTGATTGCGTTTGTCGCCTTGGTCCTCGCAATAACATGGCAAATTGTTTTTCCGAGTTCATCAATTTTAACACATACCGTCAAAATTTAAAGGACAAGGACACGTCACGGATTCAGCTGATTGACCTGAGGGAACCAGGTATTAAGAGAATAACCCGGTGGAGGAAACTGCATGAATACTGTCGATCGCCGTTTCGTCAGGAGCCGTTAGCGGATATCCATTACCAATGCGGCCGTCACGGGACGGTGCCATGGCAATCACGTCATGCCGAATTTACTGTTTGTTTTCTGCCAACGGCTTAGAGAATCACCAGATTATCCCGGTGAATGATCTCATCGCTGTCCTTAAATCCCAGGATAGTTTTTATCTCGCTGGTTCGCACTCCCTTGAGCTTATCGAGATCGCCGGAACTGTAATTGACCAGCCCCACCGCCACCGCCTTGCCGTTTTCGGTGAGACAATGGACCGGCGCCCCGACCCCGAAACGGCCGCGAACCTCGACGATCCCCGAGGGCAGAAGGCTTTTGCCGTTTTCGATCAGGGCACGGCAGGCCCCACGGTCCAAAACCAATTCACCCTTGGGTTTCAAGGTATAGGCGATCCAGTGCTTGCGGCTCCGCATCTTCTCCGGTTTGGGCAGAAAAAAGGTGCCGATCGGCTCGCCGGCAAAAAGGAGATCGAGCACATCTGAGCGCCGTCCCGGCCCGATAAAAGAGGAGCCGCCGCCGGTTGCCACCATTTTGGCGGCCCTGATCTTACTCTGCATGCCGCCGGTTCCCAAGGCACTCGATACGTTTCCGGCCATTTCCTCGACCTGACGATTGATCCTGGTCACAGTCAGAACCTTTTCGGCAGTAGGATCAACGGCGGGGTTGCCGGTAAACAGGGCCTCGACATCGGTCAGGCAGATAAAGATGTCAGCCTCGATCAGGTTGGTGATCATTCCCCCCAGGGTATCGTTATCCCCGAAGCGCAGTTCCTCAACCGATACGGTATCGTTTTCATTGATGATCGGGATAATCCCCCAGTCCAGCAGGGTAAAGATGGTGTTGCGGACATTGAGATACCTGTCGCGATTGGCCAGGTCATCATGGGTCAGAAGAATCTGGGCGACCGTCTGATCATAACGGGCGAAGATATCCTCGTAAGTGCGCATCAGGTTGGATTGGCCGACCGCCGCCGCCGCCTGCTTTTCCTTGATAGCGGACACCGGTCGGGTCAGCCGCAGTTTGCGCCGCCCCGCCGCCACCGCTCCGGAACTGACCAGAATAACCTCGCGACCCTGTTGCCGAAGGGAGGCGAGCTGCCGGACCAGACCGTCAACAACCTCAAGCTCAAGGCCTTCCCCGCCGGTCAGGACGGCACTGCCCACCTTGATCACAATCCGTTTGGCCCGGTCGAGAAAGTCGCGCCGCAACTTCAGGCCTTCTTCCAGGGATACCTGAAAAGTCATGTCCCGATCTCGTCAAGAATTTCGCCCAGCCTGACTTTTAATCCCTCGATCCCCTCACCGGTCAGAGCCGAAGCAACCAGGGTTTCACAACCGGCCGCTTTGAACTTTTCCCGGAGGGCGGCCGCCGCTTCGTCAGCCGGCAGATCTATCTTGTTCAAGAGAACCAGATAGCGGCGGCCGGTTAGCTCGTCGTTATACTGATTCAGTTCATTTTGCAAAATCCGGTAATTTTCCAAGGGCTGATCGTCAGGCAGGGATGCGTCGATCACATGGAGGAGGACTCTGGTTCTTTCAATATGCCGAAGAAATTTATGCCCTAATCCGGAACCCTGGTGAGCGCCTTCGATCAGGCCGGGAATATCGGCCAGGACGCAGGGTTCGCGGAAGCCAAACTGGAGCACTCCCAGTTGCGGCTCCAGGGTGGTAAAGGGATAAGATGCTATTTTGGGATTTGCCGCCGACAGTCGGGAGAGAAGGGTGGACTTGCCGGCGTTGGGCAGACCGACGAAACCGATATCGGCCACCAGTTTCAGCTCGATGCCGTACCAGAACTCATCACCGGGTTTGCCCTTACT
>JBHEOZ010000228.1:2852-3413 GCA_046260555.1 Desulfurivibrionaceae bacterium | reverse complement strand
CCGATATCAGCGGCTTCAGCCACGGGGTCGGGACCTGCGCCCCCCACCAGGGAGCTTGCAAGCTGTCGCTGAACGTCAAGGAGGGGATCATCGCCGAGGCCCTGATCGAGACGGTCGGCTGCACCGGCATGACCCATTCGGCGGCGATGGCCTCCGAAATCCTGCCCGGCCGGACCATCCTCGAAGCCCTGAATACCGACCTGGTCTGCGACGCGATCAATGACGCCATGAAGAAGATCTTCCTGCAGCTCGTCTACGGCCGCAGCCAGACCGCCTTTTCCGAAGGGGGCTTGCAGGTCGGGGCCGGTCTGGAAGATCTCGGCAAGGGCTTGCGCAGCGTTACCGGCACCATGTACGGCACCGCCAAAAAGGGGCCGCGCTACCTGGAGATGGTCGAGGGCTACGTCAAGGAACTGGCCCTGGACGAGGATGACGAGGTGATCGGCTACAGTTTTATCAATATCGGGGTGATGATGGACGCGATCAAAAAAGGCGTTGATCCGGGCGAGGCCATGGCCAAGGCTTCCGGCACCTACGGCCGTTTCGCGGACGCGGTGAAGA
>JBHEOZ010000228.1:0-2836 GCA_046260555.1 Desulfurivibrionaceae bacterium | reverse complement strand
CCAGGAATAAGGGGGAGAAGAGAGATGGCACTGTTTGAAAGTTACGAAAGAAGGATCGGCCAGATCAGCCCGGTCCTTGAAAAATACGGAATGCAGTCCCTGGAGGAGGCCCGCGAGATCTGCGAGGCGGCCGGGGTCGATGTCTATAAACTGGTCAAGGAGATCCAGCCGATCTGTTTCGAAAACGCCTGCTGGGCCTATATCCTGGGGGCGGCTATCGCCATCAGGAAGGACCAGAAGGTTGCCGCCGAGATCGCCGCCACCCTGGGCGAGGGCTTGCAGGCCTTCTGCATCCCCGGTTCGGTGGCCCACCAGCGCCAGGTCGGGCTCGGCCACGGCAATCTGGCCGCGATGCTCTTAAGCGACGATACCAGCTGTTTCGCCTTTATCGCCGGGCACGAGTCGTTTGCCGCCGCCGAAGGGGCGATCGGCATCGCCCGTTCGGCCAACCGGGTCAGAAAGGCGCCCCTCAAGGTGATCCTGAACGGCCTCGGCAAGGACGCCGCCCAGATCATCTCCCGGATCAACGGCTTTACCCACGTCGAGACCAGCCTCGATTACGCCACCGGCGAACTCACCGTGGTCGGGGAGAAAGCCTATTCGAAAGGAGAGCGCGCCGCGGTCCGCTGTTTCGGGGCGGACGACGTCCGCGAAGGGGTGGCGATCAACCATCTCGAAGGAGTCGATATCTCGATCACCGGCAACTCCACCAATCCGACCCGCTTCCAGCATCCGGTCGCCGGCACCTACAAGAAGGAGAGGCTCGCCGCCGGCAGGAAGTACTTCTCGGTGGCCTCCGGCGGCGGCACCGGCCGGACCCTCCATCCCGACAATATGGGCGCCGGACCCGCCTCCTACGGAATGACCGATACCATGGGCCGGATGCACTCCGACGCCCAGTTCGCCGGCAGTTCCTCGGTTCCGGCCCATGTCGAGATGATGGGGCTGATCGGCATGGGCAACAATCCGATGGTCGGCGCCTCGGTGGCGGTGGCCGTAGCGGTGGAGCAGGCCCGGGGTTGATTTGTTTCATCTTGCGATCACAAACAAAACCCCCGGTTGAGTCCGACTCGATCGGGGGCTTTTGTTTTCAGATTATAAAAAAGTCTTATGAGAGGAACCCGGTAAGAGAATCGATGAAAACCGGCGAGGACATAAAAAGTATTTCCAGGTTTCGCTCGGGCGGATATTTCATTAACGGCCTGATCCTTCTTGTCATGCTCGGAGCATCGTTTGCCGTTTACTATCCGGCCTTGACGGGCCCGTTCGTCTTTGACGACGAGCCCAATATTCTGCACAATCAGGCGGTACGGATTAGCGAATTCACCCTTCCCGCCCTCGAAAAAGCGACTTTCGGGGGGGTGATGTCCAGCCGGCCGGTCGCCTACCTCTCTTTCGCCCTGAACTATCTGGCCGGCGGCTACGAGGTCGCGGGCTACCATCTGGTCAACATCCTGCTCCATGGCTTGACCGGTTTTATCCTCTTTCTGTTTTTCCGGATTACCCTGCAAATTTACGACGGATCGAGAGAGGCGAGATCGGCAGCCATTCTCTCGCTCGTCGCGGTTTCGATCTGGCTGGTCCATCCCATCCAGAGTCAGGCCGTCGCCTATATCGTGCAGCGGATGACCATTCTGGCAGCCCTTTTCTATCTGTTGTCGATGCTGTTCTACGTTTATGGGCGGCTGGCGGAAACCCGCGGCAAACGGTGGGGCTTTTTTGCGGGCGCGATTCTTTCCGGTTTTCTTGCCCTCGGCTCCAAGGAAATTGCCGCGACCCTGCCGGTCTTCGTTTTCCTCTATGAATGGTTTTTCTTTCAGGATCTCGACCGCACCTGGCTGAAAAAACATCTTCCCCGTCTCGGCTTGGCTCTGGCGGGCTTTCTGCTTTTAGCCCTTTTCTACCTGGACTTCGACCCGATCGATGCAGTTATGGCCTCTTACCGGGGAAGGGGATTCGGCTTACAGGAACGGCTGTTGACCGAATTGCGGGTAGTGGTCGTTTACCTGGGCAAGATCTTTTTCCCCAGCCCGGAACGGCTGAGTCTGGAGCACGACATAGCACTTTCTACGTCCCTGTTTTCGCCCCCGGCGACCTTTTTTTCGGCCGCCTTTTTGCTGACCTTGGCCGGGGCGGCCGTTTTTGCGGCCGGGAGAGCGCGTTTTCTCTCCTTCGCCCTCATCTGGTATCTGGGCAATCTTTTGATCGAGTCTTCGTTGATCGGCCTGGAGCTGGTATTCGAGCACCGTAATTATCTGCCGGTTATGTTTATCGTTTTCTATTTAGTTCTTCTGGTCGATGGGTTGATCGGCTCGAAGGCTAAAAAAATCGCTCTGGCCGCTGCGGTTATCGGCCTCTTTTCTTTCTGGACCCAGCAAAGGAGCGCGGTCTGGGCGGACGAGGAGACCCTGATACGCGACAACCTCGAAAAGGCGCCGGGCAAGTTCCGGGTCTACTACAACCTGGGCACCGTGCTCTCGGAAAAGGGAAGGCATGAGGAGGCCATAGATGTATATAATCGCGGCCTGGAGGTCTTAGCCGGTAACGGCGGCGCCAAGGGCGGAACAAAGGTGTACTACAGCCTGGGCATCCTGTACACCAACCTGGGCAACGCCCTGGCGAGAAAGGGGCAATACTCCAGGGCCGATGTTGCTTATTACCGGGCTCTGAAGATCAATCCCAACGATCCGAACGCCTATCTGGGCTTAGGCAACAATGCCTTTCGCCGGGAGAATTATGAAAAGGCGGAGATACATTACCGGAGGGCTTTGTCCGTGGCCGGGGATCCGGCCCTGAAAAAGCTGATCATGCGAAGTCTGCGTAGAGCGGCCCGGCA
>JBHEOZ010000227.1:0-3417 GCA_046260555.1 Desulfurivibrionaceae bacterium | reverse complement strand
GTGCGGATCGATATCGCCGACGGGGTGTTCGACCCTGATTCCAGCGAACTGCGGCTCCAGTGGCAACCAACGATCGGCCGGTTGATCGAGGAACTGAGAAAGGCGCCGTCGGTCTTGCATCTGTCCTACCTTGCCGATCTCGAATCGGAAGGGTTGGTGCGCGAGCGGGTCGATTCCCTGAAAAAGATGATTGCCGACCAGTGGCAAAACTCGGACGGCGGCTACCTGCTGGCCGTCGAAAAGGATATTTTCTGGCGCCGCGGCGCACCGCGGCATGGCCGGAAGTAAAGGAATGCTTAAACCAATGACCGCTCCTCTACCCATAAAGATGCGCGCCGCGCCGGTGAAGCGCTGGCTCGCCATCTTGTCTTTCTGCGCGGTCACGGCGGCGGGGGCGGAGGCTTTTCCGGCCGGGGAAGGATTGGTAAGGGAAACCGATAACGGCGGGGAGGCTGCCGAGACGCACCTGCCGGCCGACCAGCCCTTTACCGCCTGGATCCATGATCCGGCCATATTCGAGGAACCGGAGGGCGATCGCCGGGAGATGCGCCAGGTGGTCGAAGAGGATATCAAAACAATCAAGCTCGACAACCTGGTGCCTCCCATCCGTTTCGCCCAGGGCAAAGCGGATATTTCCGGGGAATACCTTGAGATGCTTCGCGAAGTTCTGGAAAAGATGCGCGGGCGGGACAATGTGCGGCTCCACTTTATCGGCCATGCCGATTCCCTGCCGCTGAGCGCCGCCTTGAGCGAGCGTTACGAAGACAATGTCGGGCTGTCCCGTGAACGGGCCGGGATCACTGCCGAATATTGTCAACGCGCCCTTGCCCTGCCCCCCGAGGCCATCTCCTACGAAGGCGTTGGCGACAGCCGGCCGGTCGCCGCTAATGCCACCGAGAATGGGCGGCGCCTCAACCGGCGCGTGGAAGTGCAGGTCTGGTATGACGAAATTACCGAAAAACTGGTCGAACAGGAAGTGATCGTTCCCCGCGAGGTCAATCGGGTCAAGATCTGCCGTACCGAAACGGTCTGCAAAATTAGCTACAAGGAAGGAAACTCGCATCGGGCCCGGGTTAAAAACCTGATCGCCCCCCTCCACTATGACCGGGGTTCAGTGGAGGTGCCGGAAGAATTTCTCCAGCAGATCAGGCAGACCCTGGAAAATCTCGGCACCAAACAAAACGTGGTCGTCAAGTTCACCGCCCATACCGACAATCTCCCCCTGGAAGGGCGGGAAAAGCGCATTTACGGAAACCACCTGGGTCTCTCCAGGGCTAATGGCCGCCGGGTGGCCCTGGCCGTCCAGGATGGACTGGGGCTCCCGAATGGCGTCGTTGAGAGCGAGGGCATGGGCGCGACCCGGCCGATCGCCGCCAACGACACCCAGCAGGGCCGGGCCCTGAACCGGCGGATCGAAGTGGATTTCTGGTACGACGACCCGCTGCAGGAACTGCCCGATGAGCCCCAACTCTGTCCGGAAGAAGCCGGGGCCGAAACGGTCACCCGGGTTTACGCGCCCCCGTCGGGCGAGATCGAGCCGATCTACTTCGCTGACGGTAAGCCGGTTGTGCCTCCCGGCTACACCGAAAAGCTGCGCCGCGTCATGACCGAAATCAGCACCAAGACCAAGGTCCGCCTGCGATTTGTCGGTTATACCAGCAACCGGCGGCTGAACCGCCGGACGGCAAGGGTATACGGAGATGACATCGGCTGGTCCATGGCCCGCGCCCGCCGGGCTCTGGAGGCGGTCAGCGAAGAGATGGGGCTGGCGGAGGAACAAACGGAATTCGACGGCCGCGGCTATGTCCGGTCCGACGACGTGGTCAACACGGGCTTTATCGAAGCGGACACCTCCCATGTCCAGGTCCAGGTGATCTACGATGAGCTGGTCGCCCTCAATGAATACGAGGGGGTGGAGATCACCCGCCTGAAGCGTGAGGTAGTGCCCTCCGACCCCTTTGCCTTAAACCTGATGCGCATCACGGTGGACGGCGCGCCGCTGACTGACCCGAATAAATGCAGCTCGGATGTGCAGCGCTGCACCGACCTCGCCTTGGAAAAGGCTGCGATCCGCTTCAAGCACGACAGTCTCAAGCTTACGCCGCGGCTTAACGTGACCGCCTGGCCGCGCAGTATCGGCTTCCGGGACCTTGAGGATGCCTCGATTAACGAAAATCCGGTCCGCTTCCGTCTCTACACCAACTACCGCGCCTTTATCAAGCGGGCGGAGGTGAGGATTTTCGCGGAGGAGCAGTCCAGTCGCGATACGCCCCTCGCGATAATTGCCATGGACGATGACGGCATGGCCCGCTGGCGGCCGGAGTTCGAGTCCTTCTCCGCCCCGGGGCGCAATCTGCAATATCTGGTCCGGGTCTATGACAGGGCGGACCGCTTCGACGAGACAAGTCCCCAGCCCCTGTGGGTAGTCGACCGGACCGATCCCGCCCTGGCCGGGGGTGATCCCGGCCCGGAACTGCTGGCCGGTTACGGCGAAAGCCGTCTCGCCGGACGGAATATCCCGCTCCACGGCGGTACGGTCCGGGTTTCCGGCGCCGGGATTCCCCGGGGTCACGGGGTGTGGCTGGCCGGTTACGGCGTTCCCGTCGATGCCGAGGGCAGTTTCGTGGCCGAGGAAATCCTGCCGGAAGGGCTGCATACCGTCGAGGTTGCCGTGCTGGACAGTTCCGGCAACGGCGAACTGTTCCTGCGGGATCTGGCCCTGAAAAAGAGCGACTGGTTCACGGTGGGGATCGCCGACCTGACCTTGGCCACCAACAAGACCAACGGCCCCGCCGACCTGCTCGCCCCGGACCGGCCCCAATACAGCGATGAGATCAGCGCCCATGGCCGTCTGGCCTTTTATTCGAAAGGCAAATTCGAAAACGGCTGGTCGCTGACCGCCAGCGCCGATACCCGGGAAGGCCCCCTGGACGAGATTTTCTCCAATTTCCTGGACAAATCCCCCGACGCCCTGTTCCGGAGAATGGATCCGGATTATCACTATCCGACCTTCGGCGATGACGGCAGCGTTGTCGAAGATGCCCCGACTCAGGGCAAGTTCTACGCCAAGGCCGGAAAAGATGAGACCTACGGGCTCTGGGGCAACTTCAGGATCGGCTATACCGACAATGACCTGGCCCACGTTGACCGTGGCCTCTACGGCGCCAACCTGCACTACCAGCCCCTCTGGACGGCTTTGCCGCCGATCCGGGCACCGTGGCGGGGCGCGACGAGTTCCGCGGTACCGGGGGCTCGCTCTATTTCATGAGCCGCCAGGACGTTCTCGAGGGTTCCGAACGGCTGCGCGTCGAAGTTCGCGACAAGGACTCCAATCTGGTGGTGGGAGTCAGGAACCTGAGGCCGGCGCTTGATTACGATATCGACTATCTGCAGGGCCGCATCCTGCTGGCCGAGCCC
>JBHEOZ010000226.1:0-3416 GCA_046260555.1 Desulfurivibrionaceae bacterium | reverse complement strand
GTTGCCGGTGGCCCGGGCCGAAGCCCTTCTCTTCGGCAAGAAGGAACACAAGGTCTCCCGGACCGGCCTGGCTATGGGCACCTACGTCTCGATTACCGCCATCCACTCATCCAGGAGCGAGGCCGAAAACGCCATAGATTCTGGTTTCGAGGAAATCGGGCGGTTAAGCGCCATTCTCAGCCGCCACGACCTGGATTCACCGGTCAGCGCGCTGAACAGCACCGGCAAAATCGACAGCGCGCCCCGGGAAGTGGTCGAGATGGTCGCCCGCTCGATCTACTACCATCGTCAGACCGACGGGGCCTTCGATATTACCGTTAAACCGCTGGTCGATCTCTACAAGAACAGTTTTCAGGCCGGCGGCAAACCGACCGACGCCGAGGTCGGCAGCGCCCTGCGGCAGGTCGGCCTCGATCAACTCCGCCTGAATGGCGACAATCTGAGTTTCAAAAAGAAAGGGATGGGGATAACCCTTGACGGAATCGCCAAGGGGTACATTGTCGACCGGGTCTCCGAGCTGCTCTCTGCCCGGGGCATCGGCAACCACCTGATCAATGCAGGCGGCGATATCCGCACCAACGGCTCGGCCGACCGCGGCAAGCCTTGGACCGTGGCCGTCCAGGATCCCGAGAAGCGGCGGCAGTACCCCGAGGTGCTCAGTATGACCAGCGGCGCCATCGCCACTTCCGGCAATTACGAGGTATTCTACGACCGTGAAAAGGTCTTCCACCATATCGTCAACGGCAGCACCGGCCTCTCCCCGGAGATTTCCGCCAGCGTCACGGTCAGGGCCGATACGGTGATGGACGCCGACGCCATGTCGACCAGCGTCTTCGTGATGCAGCCGAGCGCCGGCATTTCCTTCATAAACCAACAGCCCGGCTGCGAGTGTCTGGTGGTCGGCAATAACGGCCTGTTTTCCAGGTCGAACGGCTGGCAGGCCTGATTCGGGAAAGCCCGGGCCTGAATCACCGGCCGCCGGGCTTACCCCGGTAATCCTGTTTTACTCCGGGTTGATGTTCTCGATCCTCTGAAACTGCCGGGCGCTCCACGGCCGGGACTTTCGCGGCCCAGCCAAGTGCATTGCCCCTCGCCCCGCTTCTTTCTTGAGCCACCCTGATTCCCCCGCCACAACCCTTGATGGCGCCGCATTAACCCCCGATCTGCCGTGTCGCTCCTCGAGAACCTTTCCTGGACGTCCCCCCCCTCCTTTTTTTACCCGTTACTCTTTCCAGCCCCTCCTCTCTACCAGTTCTTTCCATAAATTCTGGGCGTGGTCTACCGCCTTTCTCGAATCGGCCGGAAATTCCGGATGGTGGAACATCTCGGCGAAAATGCGGGCCGCGGTGTAGGCGATGAATTCTTCTTTTTTGATTTCATGCATGGCGTGCTCTCCGGGTTATTTTTTGATTAAAGCTGAGTTGAGTCCCGCAAGGCGGGACTCGTACGAAACTTATGCCCTGTGGGTATAAGGAGCGTTTAATCTGATTTAATTCTAGCCGGAAATTTCTGATCAGTACAAGCAGAGCCGCACTGCCGGCCTGAAGTTCAGGCGAATGGGCGTCAAATCTTATCCCGGAATATATAAAAAGCGTGGTACGGCGCTTTAAAAATAAAGCTTTAATAATCGGTTTGCATTTGAGCGGTTGGCTGACATATCATTTAATCAGGAAATATGCGCAAATCATTTTATAGGTGGAACCAGTCGATATGATCAAGCCCATGATGGTGTTTTTACTGGCAGTGACACTCTCCATCCAGGTCGGGATCGGCCAGGCCGAAACCCGCGGCGATATCCCGGATCATCCGCACAGGTTCCCATATACCAAGATGCTCGGCGACGATTACCATCTGCGTCTGATTGTCGATCGTTACAAGGGCAGGATACAACTGGTCTTCGAGGATATTTCCGAAAAGGCGGTCCGGATCATGCCCCTGAAGACGATTGATGCCGAGGTGATTTTTGCCGGTGGCAAAAGGCGTGAAATACAATTCAAGGCCGTCAAGAAACATGATCAATGGACCCATGGCGATGCCCATCCGGTTTTCAGGCTCGCCAACAGAAGGGCCGGGCAATACGTCTATGGAGCCGACTGGGTCAGGGAGGCCATCGACTTCGATCTGATTGTTTCTTTCCCTTTTCAGGGCGAGGATTACAAGTTCGTTTTTGATTATTCGACCGGCGGCCATATGTTCCGGGAGCATATGGGAAGATAGTCGGCGTCACCGATCAAGTTCCGCGGAAATCGGTTCCTGTTTCGACTGTCCGCTGGATGTTGATCACAAATTCAAAGGAGAAGGTTATGAAAAAATTGGTCAAAATTACTATTCTGGTAAGCTGTCTGTTGTTTGTTCCATTGTTAAGCGCCTGCGACCGTGATGGCGCCATGGAAGATGTCGGCGAAAAAGTCGATGAAACGGTGGAAGAGACCGGTGAGGCAATTGAGGAGACCACCGAGTAAATGCAGAAGCAGTAAGCCTCTAAAAAAATCTTCAAAATCTATTCCGATGCGAAAACCGTAAACCGGTTGGGATGGACTTTGCCGGTGTTGGCCAGAGAAATAAGCCGGTTGCTGCTCCCTTCGGCGGATCGCCCGAAAAAGGGCGGTCCGCCGCGAAGCCGCAAGATCTGAAAAGCGTTGTTGCCGGTGGGCTTCGATTGGATCCTGGAATCACTTGTCTAACATGCCATGGGGTTTGGGTGCGGGGAATCGGCCAAGCGGGGGGATAGGTGTCATTCAACCGCGGCAAGACCTGGAAAACGATCAAGGGCGTGTTTGGCGTGGCACTTGGTGCAGGCCGTGACCAGCTTGTTGAAGAGTTTTTCCTGGCCGGCCCGGTCCCCTTCCCGTGCGGCGTCGGCCAGACGGGCGCTCAGCTCGTGAAAGGCCTGGTCCCTGCTCAAGAAGTTATCGGGAACCGCGGCACGCAGTGCCTTTTTGTCCTCGGGGGTCATTTCCCGTTTCATGATGAAGCTGTCATGGATGGCCCTGGCCTCCTTGGCAACTGTCTGATCATTGCCCTGAACCAGCGCCTCGAGAATAGTTTTAGAGGCCGCGAGGATGGCGTTCATCTCCCTGAGCAAAAGGCTCTTCACCCTTGGCGGCAAGGCGGAGCCGACCGCTTCGCTGGACGAAGCCGGCGCGGCTGAAGGGGTGGCGGGAAGCAGAAGGAGTAAAAAAGACAGGGTCACTAAAAATTTCATCATTTCAGCTCCTTTCATCATTTCACCTGATTGCTGTTCGCGTCGAGATGTACTTCCGGCCACCGAATTTAAACGCCTTCAAGCCCTACCTCGAACATCGCCTCAAGGTCGTGGCGGGAATAGGCTTCGAAGGCCAGGAGGGTTTGGGTCTTCCGGATCGATCCCATGCTGAGCAGTTTATTGGTGACAAGATCGGCAAGGTCTTCATTAG
>JBHEOZ010000225.1:0-3448 GCA_046260555.1 Desulfurivibrionaceae bacterium | reverse complement strand
AATCATGATTTGGTCAAATGCGCCTCTTAATTATTAAGTACTGGAGGTAATAAAGTCCAGCAGCTTTGAAAAAATGTCTGACAAGGAGGCCGCGCTCAATTGAAATATTCCTGAACGGCCTTGACCTTCAGGTCGGCTTCCCGGACGGCGGCAATCGCCATGGTCATGGCCTGGGCTCCGGCAATGGTCGTTGTGTAGGGCAGGTGGAAATCAAGGGCGGCCCGTCTGATGATGTACGAGTCTTCGGTGGTCCTGGTTCCCATCGAGGTGTTGACGATCCAATGGATTTCCTTGTCGTGGATTTTATCATGGATGTGGGGACGGCCCTCTGATATCTTGTTGGTCCTGGCGCACTCGAGATTCTGTTCGGCCAGATAGGTCGCCGTGCCCCCTGTGGCCACCACGCTGAAGCCCATTTCGATAAGCTCCCTGGCAATCGGAACGATGGCGGGTTTATCCATGTCCCGGACGCTGATGAAGACCGTGCCCTGTTCGGGGATTTTCTGACCGGCGGCCAGCTGTGACTTGGCAAAGGCGATGCCGACCGAATCGTCGAGTCCCATGACCTCGCCGGTCGATTTCATCTCCGGGCCGAGGAGAGTGTCGACATTGTTAAAGCGGTCGAAGGGGAATACCGCTTCCTTGACGGCATGATGGGAGACCTCGACTTCGCTGGTCAGACCGAGGTCCTTAAGCTTCATGCCCATCATTACCTTGGTCGCCAGTTTGGCCAGCGGCACTCCGGTCGCCTTGCTGACGAAGGGGATGGTCCGGGAGGCGCGGGGGTTGACCTCAAGGACGTAAAGATCCTCATCCTTGATGGCAAACTGGATATTCATCAGACCCATGACCTTCAACTCGATGGCCATTGCCCGGGTCGCCGCCTTGATCGATTCGATAATTTCAGCCGAAAGGGTATGGGGCGGCAGGACGCAGGCCGAGTCGCCCGAATGGATGCCGGCCTCCTCGATATGCTCCATGATGCCGCCGATTACGGTGAGCTCTCCGTCGCAGATCGCGTCGACATCGATTTCCACAGCGTCTTTCAGGAACTTGTCGATCAGGATCGGTTTTTCCGGGGAAACGCTGATTGCCGAAGTCATGTAATCGTTCAGCTCCTTGTCGTTATAGACGATCCGCATGGCCCGGCCGCCCAGGACATAGGAGGGACGGACTACCACCGGGTAGCCGACCTCGGCGGCGATTCGCAGGGCCGCTTCCTGGGTGCGGGCAATGCCGTTTTCCGGTTGTTTCAGGTTCAGTTTATGGAGAAACTGCTGAAACCTTTCCCGATCCTCGGCCCGGTCGATGGAATCGGGCGAGGTGCCGAGGATCGGCACTCCGGACTCGGCCAGCGGTACGGCCAGATTTAAAGGAGTCTGGCCGCCGAACTGGACGATGACCCCTTCCGGTTTTTCGCTTTCGATGATGTTCAGGACATCCTCGTGGGTCAGCGGCTCGAAATAGAGGCGGTCCGAAGTATCGTAGTCGGTGCTGACCGTTTCCGGGTTGGAGTTGACCATGATCGATTCGACTCCCAGCTCTTCCAGGGCAAAGGCGGCGTGGACGCAGCAGTAGTCGAACTCAATGCCCTGACCGATCCGGTTGGGGCCGCCGCCCAGGATCATGACCTTGCGTTTGTCGGTGGGCCGCGATTCGTCCTCGACTTCATAGGTCGAGTAATAATACGGGGTGTAGGCCTCGAACTCGGCGGCGCAGGTGTCCACCAGTTTGTAGACGGCCCGGACCGCCAATTTCCCCCGCAGTTCCCGGAGATCGGCTTCCGAAGTGCCGGTCAGGTAGGCGATCTGTCGATCCGAATAACCGTACTGTTTGGCCTGGTAGAGGAAATCCCGGTCAAGACCGGAAAAGCCGCGCTCCCTGATCTGCCCTTCCAGGTCGACGATCTGTTTGAGATTGTTAAGATACCAGGGGTCGATCGCGGTAATCCGGTAGATCTCGCCAACTTCCATACCCCTCCGCAGTCCCTCGTAAAGCTGGAAAAATCTCTGGGAACTCGGGACGCGCAGGCTGTTTTCCAGATCGGTCTGCTCCAGTTCGGTAAGGTTGAATTTAGGGTCGGCGCCGAAACCGGCAACACCGATCTCCAGGGAGCGCAAGCCCTTCTGGAAGGCTTCCTTGAAGGTGCGGCCGATGGCCATGGTCTCGCCCACCGATTTCATCGCCGTGGTCAGCATGTCTTCCGTTTCGGGAAACTTCTCGAAGGTCCAGCGCGGAATCTTGACCACGCAATAGTCGATGGTCGGCTCGAAGGCGGCGTAGGTTTCCCTGGTGATGTCGTTGGGGATTTCGTCCAGGGTGTAGCCCACCGCCAGTTTAGCGGCGATCTTGGCGATCGGAAAACCGGTGGCTTTTGAGGCCAGGGCCGAACTTCTCGAGACCCGTGGATTCATCTCGATGACCATCAGTTCGCCGTTTTCGGGATTGACCGCGAACTGGACGTTGGAGCCGCCGGTCTCGACCCCGATCTCCCGGATAATGGCGATGGCCGCATCGCGCATCTCCTGGTATTCCCGGTCGGTAAGGGTCTGAGCCGGGGCTACCGTGATCGAGTCGCCGGTATGAACCCCCATGGCGTCCATGTTCTCGATGGAGCAGATGATCACCACGTTATCGTTCTTGTCGCGCATCACCTCGAGTTCGTACTCCTTCCAGCCGAGAAGACTTTTCTCCAGCATGATTTCGGTGTTCATGCTGAGGTCGAGGCCGGCCGTGCAGAACTCTACCAGCTCCTGTTTGTTGTAAGCGACCCCGCCGCCGGTGCCGCCCAGGGTGAAGCTCGGCCGGACGATGATCGGGAAGCCGATCTGTTCAATCGCGGCATGGGCCTCTGCGATGGTGTGAACGATGGCACTCTCCGGAACTTTCAGGCCGATCTTGCGCATCGCGGTCCGGAAGGGATCCCGGCTTTCCGCCTTGTTGATCACGTCAATGTCGGCGCCCAGCATTTCGACGTTGTATTTTTCGAGGATACCCATCTCCGCCACTTTGATCGCGGTGTTCAGGGCGGTCTGGCCGCCGAGGGTCGGCAGCAGCGCATCCGGCCGCTCTCTTTCGATGATCTTGGCGACCATTTCCGGGGTGATCGGCTCGATATAGGTGCGGTCGGCAATTTCCGGATCGGTCATGATGGTGGCGGGGTTCGAATTGATCAGCACCACCTCGTAGCCTTCTTCCTTCAGGGCCTTGACCGCCTGGGTCCCGGAATAATCGAATTTGCAGGCCTGGCTGATGATGATCGGGCCGGAGCCGATGATCAGGATTTTACGGATATCTGTTCTTTTTGGCATGGGATCGCTTTGGTCTCTTGAATTTTTTTGGTCTGGTTTAAGATCCGGGTCTGGCTGACTGTTATTGCATCATTTCGACGAAGCGTCCGAACAGATATGAGGCGTCGTGCGGGCCGGGCCCGTCTTCCGGATGGTAT
>JBHEOZ010000224.1:0-3450 GCA_046260555.1 Desulfurivibrionaceae bacterium | reverse complement strand
TCTTTTTGGGTATACCATTAGTATTATCAACATCGTTGCCGCCTTGCATCTGCACCGTTCTCGAACGCTCACGGATTCAGGTTAGCTTCAGGCCAGCAGGGCAATCAGCCGTTCGGCCAGGCGCTCACTGGAAAAGAGCAGGGATTCGATATCGAGATAATCAAGGGCATGGCGGTCGTAGAGGACCTTGGCCTTTTCCGCAAAACCGTCTTCCGGTTCTTCCGCCCAGAAAAGAACGCGCTGGGGGATCATCGGCAGTACCGCGAACTCCAGGGCCAGGGAGGCCGAACTGCCGCCGAAGGGGCGGCCGCCTGCCTGTTCCGCCCCGGCCACGACCTCGGCTGCTTTCCTCTTGCCGAAGATTTTGGCGATCGGGACTTCGGAGTAGGTGGCCAGGGTTCTGACCTTGGAAATGGAATTCGGCATGCTCTCCATGCCGATCCACTCGCCTCCCGGCCTCCGGCCGCCGCCGGAATATACGTAATTGTAGAGGAGGATCTGGTCCCGGGGGTCTTCCGGCTCGTTGCCGTTAAGAAGCAGACCCTCCTTGCGCAGTTCAACTGCCTGGCCCAGATAGTTGAAGAATAGCGCCGACTCACGGTACTTGGCGCCGATCCTGGGGGCGAGGCTGCTGAAATCCGCCTTGGCGATTTTCTCCCGCAAATGCGCGGCCAGGCCGAGTTCGCGCTGCCGGGAAGCGTCTTCAAGGGCGACCCCGGCTCCTTCCACCACCAATCCTTCAAGCCTGATATAGGGGCATTGCCGCGGCTCGATCCCGGTGGCGCAGACCGCCGCGGCAAAGGCCAGGCAGGAGGGATAACCGCATTCCCCGCAGTTGCTCTTCGGGGTCCGGGCGACAATCTCCAGGGGGTTCATCAGGCGGTTTTCCGGATCGCCTTGGCCACGGCACTGCCGAGTTCCCGGCAGGCGGCGAAGTCCTCTTCCCGGGGCACATTCTTGACCTTGAGGCCGGGGTGGGCCAGTTCGAGCCCCATCTCTTCCAGGTAGCCGTTGATGTGCTTGACCGCCTCGCCGCTCCAGCCGAAGGAGCCGAAGGCCGCCGCCACCTGGTTCTTGGGCCGCAAGCCCTTCAGGTAGGTGAGAAAATCGCCCATGGTCGGCAGCATGCCGTTATTCAGGGTGGGGGAGCCGAAGATCAGCGCCCCGGCATCGAGCACCTCGGTCATCACGTCGCTGCGGTGGTTGACCTTGAGGTTAAGCATTTTCGCCTCGACCCCCGCCGCGGCCATTTCGCTGCAGATCGCCCTGGCCATCAGTTCGGTGCTGTGCCACATGGTATCGTAGATCACCAGGGCCTTGTTGCAGAGGGTATGGCTGCTCCACTTGTCATAGGCCTCGATGATAATGCCGGGATTTTCCCGCCAGATCAGGCCATGGTCCGGGGCGATCATCTCGATCTCGATGCCCAGCTCGCCGACCTTGGCCAGAAGGCGCTGGACATTCGGCGAGAAGAGCATCAGGATATTGGCGTAGTACTTGGTCGCCTCCTGGAACAGATCGCACTGGTCGACCTCGTCGGCAAAACGCTCGGCGGTGGCGAGATGCTGGCCGAAGGCGTCGGAGGAGATCAGGAGCTTGTCCTCTTTAATGTAGGAGAACATCGAGTCCGGCCAGTGCAGCATCGGGGTTTCGATAAAGGTGACGGTTCGCTTGCCGAGGCTGATCGTATCGCCGGTCTTCACCACCTCGAAGGGCCAGTCCTCCCGATGGAAATGGTCGAGCATCGCCTGTTTGCCGTTTTTGGAACAGAAGATTTTTTCCGGCTTAATCAGGTCGATCACCTCCGGCAACGAGCCGGAGTGGTCCATCTCGACATGGTTGACGATAAGGTAATCGATTTTTTCCGGTTCGGTCAGTTCCTTGATGTGAAACAGCAGTTCGTCCCGGAAATTACGCTTGACCGTGTCGAACAGGGCGATTTTTTCATCCTTGATAAGATAGGCGTTATAGGTGGTGCCCCGGTTGGTCGAATAGCCGTGGAAGTCACGGATGTTCCAGTCCACCGCGCCTACCCAGAAAATATTCTCCTTAATCTCTCGTACGCTCATTTGTTTCTCCCTGCTTAGCCGCACCCGCCTTTTACCCGGCGACGGCGCAATCTTTATATAGGTTTGCCGTTACAGAGCGATATGCCCGAAAGCCGATGGTCTCGCAAAAAAAACCAAAAATCAAGTCATTGCGGGACCAGAGAAGCAATCCGCAAACATCCAGCTATTTAAAATACCGAATTGTTTTGCTGCACTCTTCGCAATGACGTGGCAAGCTGGTTTTTGCGAGTTTGGCAACAACCTTGATGAGTTCGCAAAAAGTCAAAAATAGGCCACGACGCAGTAGATCGAACTTTTTGCAACGCCATCAACCTTGGCCGGGGCTTATCCTGCCGGCGGCGGCGTAAACATCCGCCGGCCCAGTTCCTGATCCAGGGCGAACAGGCCGCTCGCGTCCTTACCGATCAGCTTCAGTTTATCGAGAACACCGCCGACCCCGGCCTCTTCCTCGACCTGCTCCGAGATGAACCATTGCAGGAAGATATTGGTGGCGTGATCCCGTTCGTCCAGGGCCAGATTGGTCAGGTCGTTGATCAGGCCGGTGACCTTCCGTTCATGGGCCAGGGTGGCCTCGAAAACATCCAGGGCCGACTCCCAGTCGGTCGGCGGCTGGGCGATCTTCTCCAGAACAACCCGGCCGCCCCTTTCGTTGATGAAGTCAAAAAACTTCATGGCGTGGAACATCTCCTCCCGGGCCTGCTGCCGCATCCAGTTGGCGAAGCCGGCCAGGCCCGTCTGCTCGCACCAGGCCGACATCGACAGGTACATATAGGAGGAATAGATCTCGGCGTTGATCTGGCCGTTCAAGGCCGCGGCCATTTTTTTGCTCAGCATATCAGCTTTTCCACAGTCCGTGTTTATTGCAGTATTCCCGGGCGGTGACCTCGTCTGCGTCGATGGCGAAAACCGCCTCGGGGGCGTCGCCGGGGTTCAAGAACTGCCGATAGGCCTTGTCGCCGGCGATCAATTCGATCCACTCGATATAATGGCTCTCCTCCATGGGATGGGGGTCCGAGCCGATCTTGACCTTGTAGCCGGCCGCGGTTTTCTCGATCACCGGCACGTGCTTTTCCTTGGCGGCGTCGACGGTGTTGGCGGTATAAAGCTTCATCTCCTCGCCGCAGCAGACCAGGCTGCCCTCGCCGCCGTGCATTACCTCGACGATGTTGCCGCATACCTCGCATTTGTAGATTTCCAGTTTTTCAGCCATTTTTCTCTCCTTTTTAATTTGATGAATTCACAAAAGGTCAAAAACCTTTCTTTTCATATCTTCCAGAATTCCTCTTTCTCGGCGCCGCAGACCGGGCAGACCCAGTCAGCGGGGAGATCCGCAAAGGCGGTGCCGGGCTCGATGCCGGTGGATTCGTCGCCTTCGGCGGGG
>JBHEOZ010000223.1:0-3455 GCA_046260555.1 Desulfurivibrionaceae bacterium | reverse complement strand
TCAGTACAGCCAAGACGGCATAAGGAGCCGTATAAGAAGGCTCGAAAATGGCCATGTTATTTCCTGACGGCTCCTAATGTGAACAAGGTTAATCCGGATATCTTCCCCCTGACAGGAGAAATGTGATGGCGGTAAAGGACATAGATTTACGTGACCGGATCATCCTGGCCCTCGATGTGGAAAATCCGGCCCAGGCCCGGGAGCTTGTCAAGAAAACCGAGGCCCGTCTCGGTTTTTACAAGGTTGGTCTCCAGTTGTTCATGGCGGGCTGCTTTGAAACGGTGGACTGGTTGGTGGATCGCGGCCACAAGGTAATGCTTGATCTCAAGTTTTTCGATATCCCCGAAACCGTTAAACAGGCGGTGGCTCAGATCAGGGACCGGGGAGTGTCCCTAGCTACCATCCACGGCAACGATGCGATCATTAAAGCGGCCCTGGAGGAAAAAGGGGATCTCAAGCTGCTGGCCGTGACCGTCCTGACCAGTTTTGGCGAGGCCGACCTGCGGGCCATGGGGATGACCCAGTCCATTGAGGATCTGGTTCTTTACCGGGCGAGACGTGCCCTGGAGCTGGGTTGTGACGGGGTGGTCTCCTCCGGCCTGGAAGCGGAAAGAATTCGTGGCGAGTTGGGCGATCGCCTGCTGCTGGTTACTCCGGGGATCAGACCGGGCGCCAATGTTATGGACGGCAGCGATGACCAGACCAGGATAATGACTGCCGGCCGGGCTCTGGCCAACGGGGCGGACCACGTGGTTGTCGGTCGCCCGATCAGCAGGGCGCCGGATCCGATCGCGGTTATCGAGTCCATGCAGGCCGATATTGCCAAGGCCCTGGGGTGATTGGCGACCCCGGGCACCGGGATTTGTGATTTTCCCAAAAAGCTGAAGAGGCGAAGGTGCGGGGCTCCTTGCCCCCCGGTTCATAATCGGCCAGGGCGGTCGGTTTTGTCTTTTGCGAGGTTGCCCCGATAGCTGCCGCGTAATCGTCATTGTCCCGCCGACGATATATTGACACTCCTTCCGGTCCTCTCCCCCTCCCTTTTCCCGGCAGCGGCTTTGGGATCTCATCCCATGCGCACCCCCCGTCTATTTTTCGATAATCCGCGACCGGGAGGACGGAGCCGGCCTTAAACTAAACCTATCAATGATAATACTGGGAATATCCCTGGTTCTGTGCGTATCATGATAGCAAGAGCGAAATATGTTTGCAGGGGGGTACTTGAGAGAAGGCGGGGTCGGTTATGGCAACGAGAAGAAAAACGGTATCGCAGCATAAGGATATCGCCCGGATCGACCAGGAGTCGAAACGGTCGCACGGCTGGTACGTCCGGGTCAGGTTTCACGGCAAGAACCACAGTAAATTCTTTTCGGACAAAAAGAGCGGGGGCAGAAACTCGGCCCTGCTGGCGGCCGTCGCCTGGCGGGACCACACCAGACGCAAGATCGGGAAACCGCCCTCCGACAAGCATATAGTCACCAAGAGTACGACCAACACCGGGGTGGTCGGGGTCAGACACGACGAGAAACTTAACTGTTATTTCATCAGCTGGGTCAATCAGGAAGGCAAGCCCGGCAAGACTTCGGTTTCGATAAACAGGCACGGCAAGATCGGCGCTTTCCAGAGAGCCCGCAAGATCCGCGAACAGAAAGAGGCCGAGCGTCTGGGAATTCTTTGAACGTTCCGGCTTGTGATATTAGCCTGGTCTGTGAGGAGTGAGGAGTGAGGAGTGAGGAGTGAGGAGTGAGGGGTGGGGGAAAAGGCTTTTATGCCCACAGGATAATTTTCGTACGGGCAGGCAAGCTGCTCAACTCAGCTTTAGCATCTTTTTTTTCTACTCCTCACCCTTTACTCCTTACTCCTCACCGGCCGTATGCTTCGGCATCGATCAACAACGTAAAACAGACTGATCGAGCAACTCGGAAAATTGAGTTGCCAAAAAAAAATCCCTGTCGGCCGCTCAGGCTTCCGCCTGGCAGGGCGCTCTGCCCGAAACTGGCCGGGTGTGCTTATAAGAATTAGTTTTTATCCATGAAAGATTCCGACGAAAAGAAATCATATTCCCGGCGGCGGCGCGGCAGGAAGGAGTTCCAATGCCATTGCTGCCGGAAGGTGTTGCCGTTCTGCTGGAACTGCCCGTGCGGCTTTCAGATCTGCGACGACTGTTTCAAGGAGAACCTTTGGGGGATCAGTAACGGCCCCACCTGGATTTGTCCCGACTGCGGCCGGGTCCGGATGATGTAAAGTAAAGCGCTTCCCATGCTCGTCATCCGCGCCCGGGCGGCGGCTCCATGTAACGGTCTCGAAACGGTCGGCTGTTTGTCGGGCGGTTATAAAAGATGATGCCAGAGGGGGCCGATGCCATGACCCATCCTCCGGCCAACGCTTAATCTCAGGAGTTTACCGACATAATCTCCGGCCAGGGTGAAGGCATGCTGCCAGTCCCCGGTTTTCAGGTGGTAGGCGGCGAGGGCCGAGGCGAAAGTGCAGCCGGTGCCGTGGCTGTTTCTGGTCTCGATCCGTTCGCGTTCCACCTTGACGGTCCTGATCTCCCGGCCCTCCCGCAGGAAAAGCAGATCGGTAACGGCGGCAAGATTTTCGCGGCGGTGGCCGCCTTTGACGATAATTGCTTCAAGCCGGGGATATCGAGAAAACATCCCGGCACATGCCCCGGCGATATCCTTGTCGTCGTCACTGTCGAGACCGGTCAGGGTCTGGAATTCCTCGAAGTTGGGGGTGAGCGCGGTGGAGTTGGCGAAAATCCGGTTGGTGAGAGCGTCTTGCCCGTCCAGGGTCAGCAAGTCGTGGCCGCCCGAGGCCTTGAGGACCGGATCGCAGATCACGGTGCCATCAAAATCCATCAGGCATTGGGCAACTGCTTCCGCCACTGCCGGGGTGCCGAGCATCCCGGTCTTGATATGGCTGACCGGCAGATCGGCCAGGACCTGCTTGATCTGTTCTTTGACCAGTTCGACCGCGACCGGCTGGATTCTATAGACCCCCAGACTATTCGGTAATGAAGTTCCTCGCCGGCCAGGGGGTGGTTGTAATCGACGGTGACCCGATCGTTTTCCACCGCTATGATCGACGCCGGCACCTGTTGATTCCGGCCGTCCCGCTCGACGGTCATCCCGACGACCATTCCCGGTTTCGGGTCGAGCCGGTCGCCGAAAACCTTGCGGTCGAAGGTCTGGACCAGTTCTTCTATCCGCGGGCCATAAGCCTCTTCGGGGTTTACCGTTATGGACCTGGTCTCGCCCGGCTCCATGCCGAGCAAGCCCTCTTCAAATGAGGGGAAAACCGTGTCCTGGCCCACCATGAATTCTAAAGGGGCTTCCTCGGTCGCCGACTCGAACACTTCGCCGTTCACCAAGGTCCCTTCATAGGTAATGGCTACGTAATCTCCAGTTTTTACTGTCCGCATAATAACTTCCTCTTGGCTGATAAAGGTTTTAAAG
>JBHEOZ010000222.1:0-3458 GCA_046260555.1 Desulfurivibrionaceae bacterium | reverse complement strand
TATCCATTTCTTTACGGCCCCTTATGCCGTTCATGAACAAAAAAAGTATGATTTATTTTTGAACGACGGCTTAGCACTGCAACCCATCTCCGTAAGCGGTTGCAGGATGCCGGAGACGCGAGGCATCGGCCGGTGAGCCATACATCGGTATGCGAACCGGCCGATAACAAAGCGGATTCGGTATCCTGCGGCCGCTTACTTATTTGTCCCGCCAGAAACGGGAGTACTTTCGGCAATGACGATCCCGGCCCAGCACCGCCTCGGCGGTCTTGGCGGCGCCGATCAGGGCCTGGTCTAGTACGCTTAAAATGGCGGCGTCGAGTCCTGCCATAATGGCCATGTGAAGAAAGGCGGTGTTGAAGATTTTCCGTTTCGGCAGACCGAAGGAGACGTTGGAGACCGCCATCACGGTCTTTGCCTCGGGGATCGCCTTCTTGATGGCGCTGATCGTTTCCAGGGTAACCTTGCCCTGGCTTACATCGGTTGCAACCGGCAGGACCAGGGGGTCGAAAAAGAGCTGGTCGGTCTCGACTCCGGCCCGGTTGCACGCCTCGACAATCTTCAGGCACGCCTCGACCCTCTCCTCCACGGTTTTCGGGATGCCCGCGGCGCCCATGGCCAGTCCGACCAGGGGCTTCTTGTACTCGGCGGCCAGCGGCACCACCGCGGAGAGATATTTCTCCGAGGCCTTGGTGGAATTGATCAGGGCCGGCCGGTCACCCCGGGCCCGCAGGCCCGCCTCAAGCACCTTGGGGTCGGCGCTGTCGATACAGAGCGCGGTGTCGACCTCGCTCTGGATAGTGGTAACCGCCCAGGCCATGTTGTCTACTTCATCCTGGGCCGAACCGCTGCCGGTGCCGATATTGACATCGAGGTAGTCAGCCCCCGCCTCGGCCTGGCTGCGGGCCAGGGCGATCAGCTTTTCCGCGTCGCGGCTTTCGATCAACTGCTTGACGGAGGGGATGGTGGCGTTAATTTTTTCTGCAATGGTAATCATGATTTTCTCTTCTTTGCCCGTGGCGGGCCTATTCCATGATGAAAGGGCGGATCGCCGGGATGTTACCCTTGATCCAGTCCCTGGTTTCGCTGGGCAGCACGTTCTCCATCTCACTGTTCAGGACCGTGGTGGCGTATTCGGTCGCTCGCTGCAAGGCGGTCAGGGAGCCTTCCTCCTGCCACTGGTCCCTGGTGTCGCGATCGGAGAGGCTCGGCTTGAACTGCTCGGTGCGCATATACTTTCTGGTGTGGCGCGAGGAGACGAAGTGACCGCCCGGCCCGACCTTCTTGATCTGGTCCATGGCCAGGGTGCGCTCGTTTACCTCGATGCCCTCGACGGCCCGCATCACCATGCCGATGATCTCGTTGTCGACCACCAGCTTGTCGTAGGAGGCGGTCATGCAGAACTCGACGAAGCCGGCCGCGTCATGGATGAAGTTGGCCCCGGAGAGGGCGACCATGGTCGAGGTGATCGCCGACTCGTAACCGGCTTGGGCGTCGATCGCCTTGGAATCGGTCATCCCCGCGGTGGCGTAGTAGGGCAGCTTGTAGTGCTGGGCCATCTGGGCGGCGCCGGCATTCATCAGCCCCATTTCCACGGCGCCGGCCAGATACTTCATGTCGCGCAGATCGGTGATCGAGGAGATGCAGCCGTAAATCGCCGGGGCGCCGGGGTTGAAAAGCTGGGTCATCATGATGCCGGCCAGGGTGTCGACGTTCTGGATCACCAGGTTGCCGGCCAGGGTGATCGGCGCCGTGGCCCCGCAGAGGGGCTCGGCCGGCACTACCACCGGAATATTGTTGATCGCCGCTTCCACGGCCAGTTCGCCGTAGGATTCGTCGAGCTTGAAGGGGCTGATCGGGCAGGCCACCATGGAAATAAAGGGGCGCTCCCGCAGGGCCTCGGGCGAGCCGGCGATTTTTTCCGCCATCTTGATGACGTTCCTGACCCCTTCCACCGTATAGACCCCGCCCATGATGTGTTTCCGGGTGCGGTTCAAGGCGGCGCCGAAGCGGTTGACGTCGATGTCCTCGACCGGCAGGTCGCTGGGGTAGACGTTTAACATATAAAAGTGAATGTTCTCGAGGCTCTGCACCATGCGGGCCATATTCATCACATCGCGCAACTCGGCGCGCCTGGTCTCGCTGGAGCCCGGCTCCTGGACATTCAGGGCGGTGCCGCCGGTGCCCATGTAGACCTTTTTGCCGCCGATGGTCAGGTCGTGCTCGCCCGACTCGTCCCGGCCGCACAGGGTTATCTCCGAGGGGGCGGTGGTCAGGAGTTTTTCGACCAGCTCGGCTTTCATCCGGACGATGTTGGTCTTGGTGTCGACCTCGGCCCCGGCCGCGACAAAACGTTCCAGGGCGGCGGGATAGTTTACCTGTACGCCTACCTCTTCGAAGACTTCCATGGAGGCCTCGTGGATCTTGCCTATGTCTTCCGGGGTCAGCGGGGTGTATTGTCCCCCGGCCAGACCTTTACGAACCTTCATATGTTCTCCTCATCTAGATTATAATAATTTCAAGGGGTCGGAGGAGTCTCCTCCACCCGTCTTGCTATGCAATCTGTTTTACCGCAACTACGACAGGGGTTGTGTTTGCTGTCTGCCGGCGCGGTCGCTTTTTTATCGAAAATGCCAAAAATCGCGGAAACGGATTTCCGGGGGGTCATCAGGGAGGTGTCGCCGAGTTCCACGCCCGCCGCTGCATGATCGAGCAGCGAGAACAGCTTGGGTTGTTCGGAGACGGGCCAGTCGCAATAGCCGGGGCTGAAACGCAGGCTTACTGACTGTCCCAGATTTCCGACCCCTTTGGCAAATTTACTGTGAAATTTATCCGCCAGGGATTCGATCGCGCCGGACCCCATGGCGTCGGCCACGTAGGCATCGGCCATGCGGCCTTTTGCCATGAACTGTTCGATCAGCCGGTCCAGGCCGGGGCCGATGGTGGAGATGAATCCGGCGAGCCAGGGCGCCCCCTTCAGGGTGCGGGCCATTTTTCGGGATTCGAATTCAACCCCGCCGGCCAGGGAGACCCGCCCGGCCTCGGTGGATTTGATCGCATAGACCGAGCAGGTCAGGCGCGGTTCCATGCAGGCGAGGACTTCCGGTCTGATTCGCTTGATGCGAGACCGGGTGGATCGGGAAACGCTGCCGCCCTGTTTCCTGCCGAGCAGCCGCTTGACAAAATCGGAATCAACTTCAACCTCGCCGCCGGGCTCGGCGGAGAGCGCCGCCGCAACCTGCCGGATGGCGTCAAGTTTTGATGATCCGTTATTTTCAGTCTGCATTGCGTCAAGCTCCAATTGCATGGCCTCAAAAAAATTATACACAAAGATTATTGGTGATGGGGATGAAAGGGGCAGTTAATTGCCCAGGAATTAATTTTGCACAATAACATATTTAACAAAAACATCAAGCTCGGAGGGACGGAGTTCGTGGGCTTTGCGGAAGATTGCAACG
>JBHEOZ010000221.1:0-3492 GCA_046260555.1 Desulfurivibrionaceae bacterium | reverse complement strand
TTTTATCCATTTCTTTACGGCCCCTTATGCCGTTCATGAACAAAAAAAGTATGATTTATTTTTGAACGACGGCTTAGGCTGATAATTAAGTTTACCATCAAAAAGGATTAATGGAAAAATTTGATTTTTCTCGCAAAAAAAAAGTCTTAACTCTTGTGGCGGATGGCTAAGCACACATAAAAGTTCGATATACCCCCGCAGGAAGTGCTCTTGGGGCTGCGCCCGGAGGAAGTGCCTTCTCAAGGGGGGATTAGAACAGAACCTTTTGGGTCGACGCAGGAGAGCTGATTGCTATTGCCCCTTTTGAGCAAATTAATCAAACTTTGAAAAACTTGCAAAAAGTCGCGGGATGGCTAAACAGAAAATGTCATATCCAAGGCGCGCAGATTTCGAGGAATGCAGCGTACTTTTGTACGTTGCAATGACGAGACAACTTGCAGTCACGCGGGAGCTGGCGACTTTTTGCGACGCCGGCGGAATTTAACCGGCGATCAGATTGTGGGCGAAGTTGGTCATCGGCATGATCAGCTTGGGGATGACGCCGGTGTAGAACAGGGCAAGGAGGAGGATAAAACCGAAAGGTTCAAGCCTGTGGAACAGCATGGCGCCCCGGCTCGGCAGGAAATGGGTGATTATCCTGCTGCCGTCCAGAGGCGGAATGGGGAGCAGATTGAAAAAACAGAGAACCAGGTTGAACCAGATGCTTACCGCCACCATATTGTAGAGCGGCACCAGGACACCGTTGGGTACGAAGGATTCGGTCATGACCAGGAATTTCATGGCCACGGCGCTGACCAGGGCCAGGGCCAGATTGGCGGCGGGGCCGGCGGCCGCCACCCACATCATATCCTTGACCGGATTCCGGAAATAGGAGGCGTTGACCGGCACCGGTTTTGCCCAGCCGATTCTCATGATGATAAAGGCCAGTACCCCGAGCGGATCGAGGTGCTTCAGCGGATTCATCGTCAGCCGGCCGGCGTTTTGAGCGGTCGGGTCGCCGAGACGCCAGGCTACGTAACCATGGCAGAATTCGTGGAAGGTGATGGCCAGCAGAAACGGCGGCGCCATAATGGCGATCTGCTGGATAATATTATTGATCATTGATTTTTCCTTGCCTGAGAGCGGCCCTCGGTTTTATAGCGGCCGGGTGGGTAATGTCCTCTTAAGAAGGTAAGCTCTTCTTCACGGCTGTCAACCTCGTTGTCGAGCCGGGCGTAGAGGATTCGTTCCAGGATGCGCCCGTAGATCGGGCCTTCGGTGTAACCGAGCTCCTTCAGGTCAGCCCCGGTGATCTCCGTTTTAACGTGACGCTGATAGGTGATGAAATGGGAAATGGCTTTTCTGGTCTCTTCCTTTTTGGTGTAGCCCATCAGAAAAAGAAGGCTTTCCAGGCGCAGCCTGCTCATCAGCCGGTAGGACTCGCTCGGCTTCGGGGCGGCATGTCTTTCAAGGGTGCGGAGCAGCCGTTCGGCCTGGGCTTTATCGTTGAGCAGCAGTTTGATATAGCGTTCCGGTATTTCCAGGCGGCGGTAGAGGGTGTGCAGCTGGCGGCTGCTTAAACGGCAGGTCAGGGCCAGCATGAAAACAAGCCAGGGCTGAAAGGGTTCGTCCTGATAGAGCAGCCGATACCAGTCCACGGCCTGCTGGGTGTCGGCCAGGATCTCCTCCAGGGGCGGATCGAGTTTCATGGCCTGGTGAAAGAGTTTCAAAAGCTGGAAGCCGCCCAGCCTTTTAATGGCGGGGAGCGGTTCCTTTTCGGAGAGGATCAGTTTGAGCTCGTTGAAAATCCGGTAGCCCAGCCGGGTCCGGCTGTTGGGTTTGAGGATTCGCGCCCGGCTGTCGGTGATGCTGGCAAAGAGGTTCATCTTGACCGCGTTTTTGATCAGACGCTCGGTATGCTTGCCGATCGCAAAACCCATCCGCTGCTCTAAACGAATCGCCCGCAGGATACGGGTGGGATCTTCGACGAAGCTCAGGTTATGGAGGATCCTGATCCGCCGGTCCTTGAGATCGTTCTGGCAATTAAAGAAATCGAGCAGGGTGCCGAAGGAGTCCGGGCCCAGGTGGATGGCCATGGCGTTGATCGTGAAGTCGCGGCGGTAGAGGTCGAGCTTGATCGACGACAGTTCGACGGTCGGCATGGCCGCCGGATATTCGTAATATTCGAGGCGGGCGGTGGCGATATCGATCTTGAAGCCGTCCGGGAGGATCACCACGGCGGTGTTGAACTTTTCATGGGTGCGGATCTGGCCCTTCAGCCTGCCGGCCAGTTCCTCGGCGAATTCGATGCCGTCGCCTTCGACGACGATATCCAGATCCAGATTGTGTTTGCGGAGCAAGAGATCCCGGACGAAGCCGCCGACGGCATAGGCCGCGTAACCATTCCGGGCGGCCACCTCGCCGATGGTCCGCAGCAGGACCACGATTTCCCGGGAGAGATTTTCGATCATCAGGGTCTTGAGGTTTCGCTGCCGCGCCACCGAGGGGGTATTGAGCGGTTCGAGCAGATGCTTGGGCAGGTGGGCCGGATCCTTGACCAGCAGGCTCAAGAGGTCGGTCCGGGTGATCGCCCCCAGGACCTTGCCCTCCCTGACGATCGGGATAAAGCGCTGGCGATGGCCGATAATCAGTTCCTGGATATCGGCCAGGGTCGCGGTCGGCGGCAGAACCACGAAATCGGTGGTCATGTACTCGCTGACCGGCAGATCGCCGAGGCCGTGATAGATGGCTTTGCCGAGCACCCGTTGGGAGATGAGCCCCTTTAGTTCGCCCTCTTTTATGGCCTGATCGATCACCGGCAGGACCGTGATGTTGTAGCGGTCTATGACCCGGCTGGCCGCTTTGATGCTGATTTCGGGGGGGACCGAGATCACCGGGGCCGACATGATCTCGCCGGCGACGCTGGCCGGGCGCACGTGTTTGTGAAGGAGGCGGACCAGTTTCTCTTCCGCCTCGATCAAGGTCATGTCATGGACGGTGGCCGAGGCGGCCGAGGCGTGGCCGCCGCCGCCGAATTCGAGGGCGATCTCGCCGACATTAACCTCGGGGATGCGGCTGCGGGCGATCAGATAGGTTTTTTCGCCCATGGCGGCCAGGGAAAAAAGGCAGTTCAGATTTTCCATGACCATGAAACGGCGGACGATCAGGGCGAATTCATCGACGTACTCGGGCAGGTTGATCTTGGCGACCACCAGATCGATTCCTTCAATGGTGTAGGTGGTGGCCGAGTGCATCAGTTCGTTTAAGAGGGCGACCTGCTGGGCGGTAAGCTCCTGGGAGACGAACTGGGCGACGGCGTGTAGATTGGCGCCCTTGGTCAGAAGCCAGGCCATCGCCTCGAGATCGGCCGGGGTGGTGGTGGAAAAGGTGAAGGAGCCGGTGTCCTCGTAGATCGCCATGGCCAGGATCGTGGCCTCCTCCCGGTCCACCTCGATATTTTTTTCGCGGAAGAGCTGGGTGAAAATCGTCGCGGTGGAGCCGACCGCCCGGATC
>JBHEOZ010000220.1:0-3513 GCA_046260555.1 Desulfurivibrionaceae bacterium | reverse complement strand
CGCGTCTTTGTCGGCGGCAATCTGGGCAGCCCCTTAAGCGAATATCTGCTCGATCCTTTTGGGGCCGAAGTCCTGGTCCTGGAGGTCAGCAGTTTCCAGCTCGATACGGCCCCCGATTTCCGGCCCGAGGTCGGGGTGTTGCTTAATATCAGCCCCGATCATCTGGACCGCTACGACGATTACGAGCATTACGCCGCCTCGAAATTTTCCCTGTTTGGCGCCCAGAACAGCGATGACGCGGCGATCTTGAATGGTGACGATCCGGAAATAACCGGCCGCCTGGCCTCGGTCGCTCTGCCGGGCCGCCCCTTCTTTTTCGGGCAAAAATGGGATGAGGCCGGGAGAGGGGCGAAAATTGCAGGGCCCGAAATTATGGTCCGGGGCATTGATGCCGGTAAGAATGAACGCTACCGGCTTGGGAATTCACCCCTGGTCCGGGCGCCCAATCCGCATAATGCGGCGGCCGCCATCATCGCGGCCCGGCTCCTGGGCTGTCCGGAGCAGGCGGTCGCCGAGGCGCTGGCCGGCTTCAAGCCCCTCGGCCATCGCCTGCAAAGAGTAGCGGAAATAGACGGGGTCCTCTATCTTGACGACTCCAAGGCGACCAATATCGGGGCGGTGGCGGCGGCCCTGGCCGGGATGACCCGGCCGGTGGTGCTGATCGCCGGCGGCCGCGACAAGGGCGGCGATTACCGGCTGCTGCGCGAGATAGTCAACCAAAAGGTCAAGGCGATGGTCCTGATCGGCGAGGCCCGGGAGAAAATGACCGAGGCCTTTCGGGATGTGACTCAGGTAAAAAGCGCGGCCGATCTGACGTCGGCGGTGAACCTGGCCCGCACCCTGGCCGAAAAAGGCGATGCGGTGCTGCTCTCCCCGGCCTGCTCAAGCTTCGATATGTTCAGGAGCTACGGCCACCGGGGGGAGGTCTTTCAGGAGGCGGTCCTGGCCTTGCGGGATAAAGAGAACGAGAAGGGGTAGTTTAGACACGGGAATGCTGATCTGAGAGGGTGGCATGAGGACCATATACAACAAGAAAACCCGTAAAAAATTGAGGGAACTTGCCGCTATCGCGCATGAGCGGGAGCTGGCCGCGGCATTGAACACCCTGCATGAAGACTTTGCAGCCTGGCAGGCCGGCAAGGTTGACGTCTTCGAACTGAATGATCGTATTCATCAATTTCACCAGAAGACAAGCCGGGAAATCTGGAAACTTTACTGCTATCAAGGCCATGCAGATACGCTGGTTTCCCGTGCGGTGAAACTCGGCTACCTGACCGAAGACGAGATCGGCACGGAACTGGTTGCCCAGCTCGGGCCGATGATCAGTTACTGGCAGGAAGACGAGTCGGATGAAGGGTGATTTTGGCGGTTTTTTTCACCGATATAAAGGCTGAGCAAGTGTGGATGTCCCCGGAATTAGGTTAAGGACTGGCCGCTTAGAGCGTTAATCCCATCGAATTCGATGGAATAACATGCCGTGGAGGAAAATAATGGCCCAAAAGGAATTATTAATATTTTGCGTCACTAGTGTCCGGTTGTTAGTTGAATAATTTCAACTGTTTACATGAGGGGGTGTATTCGTTTTTGTAGTCCCTCTCCATAAGTAGCTGAAATATCGATGTTCGCTCAAATGCTGTAACACTTAAAACCTGTAGGATTTTGTAGAGGCTATCCTTCAGATGAAGCTTCTTTTTCATGATGGCCGCGAGAATGTAAACCGAGACGGCAATCCAAATTTGAGATTTGACGGCATTCTCGGATGTTCCGTAAAACGTCTTTATTCTGAGGTTTTGCTTGATCCACTTGAAGAACAGCTCCACTTGCCAGCGACACCGGTAGAGATCGGCTATGGCCAGGGTCGGCAGGGTGAAATTGTTCGTTAGAAAAGCCAGGGTCTTGCCGGTTTTGGCATCGTGGAATTTGACCCGCCGCAACTTTTCGGGGTACTCTTTCCGCGATTTTACCCCGGTCAGCACAATGGTTTGATCGCAAAGCAGGCCGCTCTCTTTGTCGACCAGATGAGAATAGAGCCGCCTGAACTGGGTGTTTGATTTGCTGCGGGTCACAAAGAAAGCCGCCATTCTGGTAAGAACGGAGAGCCTGGCGAAATCCACATAGGCCCTGTCCATGACATAAAAGGCGCCTGGTTCCATGGGCAGAATGTCGAGGACATTGACGTCGTGAAGCTTGCCGTCCGAAATGTGGATGAAAGATGGCAGATTGCCTCGCAGATCCAGCAAGGTGTGCATCTTGACCGCCCCTTTGGTTTTGCGAAAATTCGCCCACGGAAACATGGACAGGCAAAGATCGATGGTCGTTGAATCGAGGGCGTAGACTGTCTCGTTCAGGTCGGCCAGGAACGTTTCGGCCTTGTAGAGGTCGCGGGCCATGGCAATAAGTGAGTTGGCCAACTCTGCGTAGATACGCCAATCCCGTTGCTCGTTGGCATCGGCCATGGTTGACCGGCTGACCTTGCCCCGAATACCCATGTGGTAGAGCTTTTTGTTTTGTGAACGGAGACAGGCCTCTATATCCCGTAGGCTCTCCCGGTAGGTGATCTGGGCGAAGGCCATGCAGTAGTACTGATCGAGACAGGAAAATTTTCTGACTTTGTGGTCCCCTCGATATTTGGCTACGCAACGGTGAAAGATAGGCAACGGCATGAGGCCAAGGAAGAGCTTGAGCGCTTACGGAAGCAGTCAAATGAGATCGACGGCGGGGAATCGCCGTTCAAGGCCATCCGTCTCGGTCTTGATGCTCAAGGAAGGCTGGGACGTGAAAAATGTGACCACCATTGTCGGACTGCGGGCCTATTCGGCCAAGAGCAGCATTTTGCCCGAGCAGACTTTGGGACGGGGGCTGCGGCGGATGTATCCGGGCAGTGATGCCGAGGAATACGTCAGCGTGGTTGGAACCGACGCCTTTATGGATTTTGTTGAATCCATTCAGAGTGAAGGGGTTGAACTTGAACGCAAAGCCATGGGGCAGGGAACCAAACCAAAAACTCCGATTATTGTTGAGATTGACATTGAGAATACCGGCAAGGATCTGGATAAGCTCGATATTCAGATCCCGGTGCTCACCCCGAGGATCTTTCGGAATTATAAAAATCTTGAAGACCTCGCACCGGATGTTTTCAACAGCAAGAAGATCCAATACCGGGAGTTTTCCGATGAGGAAAAACGGGAGATCGTGTTTAAGGATATCACCACCGGCGACATAAGCCATACCACGGTGCTTGATTCCGGGGCAGTTACCGACTACCGGAGCGTGGTCGGCTATTTTACGCAAGCGATCATGAAGGACCTCAGGCTGGTCAGTGGTTACGATATCCTGTACGGCAAGGTCAAAGAGTTCATCCGGGATCATCTCTTTGAAAAGGAAATTGAAATAGATGATCTGAACACCTTACGGAATCTTTCCGAGCTTGAGGCCACCCGAGCGGTCATTGAAACATTCAAAAAGAAAATTAACGAACTCACGGTAAAAGATCGAGGTGACGTTGAGATAAAG
>JBHEOZ010000022.1:9772-14374 GCA_046260555.1 Desulfurivibrionaceae bacterium | reverse complement strand
GCCTACTTGTCGCAGAATATTTCCGGATTCCCCTCCAGGGAAACCAGGCAATCCGTGACCTCGTTTATTTCCTCCTTGCTGATTTTCAGCCCGTAGCGAATCATCCTTTTGGTGGTGTTCTTCCAGGAGCGCCGGTTTTTTTCCCCGACCTTCTCGCAGACCCTGGTATTGTAATGACAGCTGGTGCATTTTTCTTTCAGCATCTCACCGCATTCCTGACTGGCCGACAACAGCGGCGCCATAAATAGAAACGAAGTGGTAACGGCCAGGAAAGTCAGTTGTTTCTTCATGCTTTATATCCTGTTGGTTATGACTGTTCAGATTTGAGGACGGCCAGAAAGGCTTTCTGGGGAATATCGACGTTGCCCACGGTCTTCATCCGCTTTTTCCCGGCCTTCTGTTTTTCCAGCAGCTTTCTTTTCCTGGTAATATCGCCGCCGTAGCATTTGGCGGTGACGTCCTTGCGCATCGCCGCGACATTGGTTCTGGCGACGACGGCGCCGCCGATCGATGCCTGGATCGCGATCTTGAACATATGGCGCGGGATCTCCTCCTTCAGTCTATCGCAGGCATGAAGCCCTCTTTCCCTGGCCTTTTCCCGATGAACCAGCTGGGAGAGGGCGTCGACCCGTTCGCCGTTAACCAGGATATCTAATTTTACAAGATCGCTGGGACGATAATCAATTAATTCATAATCAAAAGATCCGTAGCCCTGGGTGATCGATTTCAGCATGTCGTAAAAATCGTAGATGACTTCGGCCAGGGGCAGTTCGCAGCTCAGCTCGATCCGGCCCGGGGTCGGATAGTGATAGGTAGTGTTTTCGCCCCGTCTTTCCATGCAGAGGTTCATCACCACTCCCATGTAGCGTTCCGGCATCAGGATCGAGGCCTTGATAAAGGGTTCTTCGGTCCTTTCGATCTTGGCGGGGTCCGGGAAATAGGAGGGATTGTCGATTATCTCCATCTCGCCGTCCTGCAGATAGAAATGGTAGCTGACCGTCGGCACCGTAAGAATCAGCGGGATGTCGAACTCCCTTTCCAGTCTTTCCTGGATCACTTCCAGGTGGAGCAGGCCCAGAAATCCGCAGCGATAGCCGAAACCCAGGGCGGCGGAGGTGTCTTTCTGGTAAGTCAGAGCGGCATCGTTAAGTTTCAGTTTTCCGAGGGCGGTGGTCAGGTCTTCGTAGTCGTCGGTGGAGATCGGATAGAGCGAGGAGAAGACCATGGGCTGCACTTCCATGAATCCGGGCAGGGATTCGGCGCAGGGGTCGTCCTTGAGGGTGATGGTGTCGCCAGGTTTGGTGTCGCTGACTGTTTTGACCCCGGCCAGAATATAGCCGACCTGCCCGGCCCGTAGTTCCTTCTGGGGGGTTTTCTTGAAAAGAAACTTGCCGACTTCTTCAACCTTGTAGCTGGCGTTGTTGGACATAAAGACGATGGTGTCGCCCGCTTTTATCCGGCCTTCGAAAATCCGGCAGGAAATTATGGTGCCGCGGTATGGATCATAGTTGGCATCGAAGATCAGGGCCTTCAGGGGTTTGTCGACATCTCCCGTGGGCGGGGGCAGCAGATGGACCACCGCCTCAAGAACTTCTTCGACTCCCAGTCCGGTCTTGGCCGAACACTGCCGGACGTTGTCGATATCCAGCCCCAGGTCGTCCTCGATCTGGAGGAGAGTGCTTTCCGGGTCGGCGGCCGGCAGATCAATCTTGTTGATCACCGGGATAATCTCCAAGTCATTCTCCATGGCGAGATAGAGGTTGGCCAGGGTCTGGGCTTCAACGCCCTGGGCCGCGTCAATCAGGAGAAGGGCGCCTTCGCAGGCGGCCAGGGCCCGGGAGACTTCGTAGCTGAAATCGACATGGCCGGGGGTGTCGACCAGATTGAGTTCGTAGATCTGCCCGTCCTTGGCCTTGTAGGGCAGGCTGATGGCCTGGCTCTTGATGGTGATGCCCCGTTCCCTTTCGATATCCATGCTGTCGAGAAGCTGATCTTTGAACTCCCGGGCCGTGACCATTTCGCACAATTGAATCATTCGGTCGGCCAGGGTAGATTTGCCGTGGTCGATATGGGCTATAATGCTGAAGTTTCTGATCTTATTCATGATTTCCCAGGGTTTGTTGGGTTGGTCGCTGCCGGGGTGTCCCGCGAAGATCCGCGAGAGTGGTTTTCGCAACATCCCTTTTTATCATATAAAGACCACATTTGAAATAGCTTTCGGTATATTCGGTTTTTCTGTTGGTCTTCATCTCCAGAGGATTTATGATGGGATCAAGGTGGATCGGGCATATTGTCGGAAGTTGTCGTCGGGGAGGTCGGGCCGTTTGTTCAACCTAAAAGATATTTTCAGGCAGGGTCTGATTATCCCGTTTATTTTACTCTATGCCTTATCCGGCATGGCCTTCGGCGGGGAACAGTACTCTTTCAGCTGGGCTTTCATCCATAAATCCCGGGCCGGGCAGGTGGGCTCTCTCGCTTTCGAGGCGGCTGAGCCGATTTCGGAAGGGGAGCTCCTCAGGTTCTATCTGGAATTGCACGGCGGGGCTTTTGTTTATCTTTATCTGTTCGATGCCCGGCAGGATCTTTATCTGGTCTTCCCGCCGAGCACCGCCTTTTACAATGGCGAGGTGCCGGCCGGTTATAAAACCTACATACCATCCGGGCGCAAGTGGTTTGCCCTGGACGGCCTGAAGGGGACCGAACGTTTTTATCTTTTGGCCTCGGCGGAAAGGCTCGTTGAACTGGAGAGGTTGACCGAGATGTTTCTGGCCGCCGGGAACCTGGAGCTTAAGACGCGTTTGCTGGCGAAACTTGACGAGGCCGCGGAAAATCTTTTCGCCGCCTCGGTCTCTGAAGTCGAGCGGCTCCCGATCCGGCCCGGTGAGATGCCGGGGGGCGGCGATTCGGCGAAAACGGTTGGCGCGCACAAGATTTCGGCGACAGATGGCGGTTATGGAAGAGTTCTGGATCTGGTCAATAAATAAGGTCCGGCATGTTGCCGGTCCGCTGTATAAATGTGGTAATTCTCGTTACGATTAGTTATATTAAAAATTTTTTAGAATGTTAACCGGTTCTGACCAACCGGTATTTTTTATTAAGCAATTTAGCGCAAGGTGTTAATTTTGGTCAAAAAAATGACCGATTCCGACTATTCGGAAAGCCAGGAGACCATAGACGCGGACGCATACCGCCCCTTAACCAGTCTGCCGGATGATGAAAATCTGCCGGTGGCCGCTCAGGCCGGACTGCACCGCTATCTTCAGGAGATCAGTCAATATAAGCTCTTGACCAGGGAGGAAACCGAAGAACTGGCCGCCCGCTATCAAAAGGATAAAGATCCGGAAGCTGCCTATCGGCTGGTCACCGCCAATCTGCGTCTGGTCGTAAAGGTGGCCATGGATTTCCAGAAGTACTGGATGCAGAATTTTATGGACCTTATTCAGGAAGGCAATGTCGGACTGGTTCAGGCGGTCAAGAAGTTCGATCCCTATCGCGGGGTCAAGTTCTCCTATTATGCCGCCTATTGGATCAGGGCCTATATCCTTAAATCGATCATGGATAATTCGCGGCTGGTCAAGATCGGCACTACCCAGGCCCAGCGCAAACTGTTTTTCAATCTGAATAAGGAACGTAAACTTCTTGAGGCCCAAGGTTTTACGGCCGAGCCCAAGCTGCTGGCCGAGCGTCTCCATGTCAAGGAGAGCGAGGTCATCGAAATGAGCCAGAGGATGGGAGGCAATGACCTGTCCCTCGAAACCCCGGTCAGGGACGATTCCAGTGAAGAACAGAAAGACTTCCTGGCCCAGCCCGGCCCTTCCCTTGAAGAGATCGTCGCCGAGGGTGAGATCAAGGTTCGAATTGCCGAAGTTCTGGAAAAACTGAAATACAGCCTTAACGACAAGGAAAAGGCCATTCTGGCGGACAGGTTGCTGAACGATGACCCTTTGACCCTCCAGACCATCGCCGACAAGTTCGGGGTCTCCCGGGAGAGGGTCAGGCAGATTGAGGCCAATCTCCTCGGTAAGATGAGAAAATTCTTTGAAGAGGAAGTGCCGGACATCCACAACTTTTTAGACGAGATCCTCACCGGTTGGCGGGGAAATAAATAATAAAGAACTTTTTGCGCCATCAAAGATAACGGCATGCAGGTACCTCTGTTGGATTTGAGCAAACAGCTGGCCCCCTTGCGAGACGAGATCATTGAAGCGGTCACCGAGGTGATCGACTCAACCGGTTATATTCTCGGACCGCGGGTGGAAAAGCTTGAAGATGAAGTCGCCGCTTATTGCGGGGGTGGGATCGGGATCGGAGTGGCGAGCGGGACCGACGCTCTCCTTGCCGCCCTGATGGCCCTCGGCGTCGGCCCTGGGGACCTGGTCCTGACCACGCCCTATAGCTTTTTCGCCACTATGGGCTGCGTGCTGAGGCTGGGCGCGCGGCCCCTGTTCGTAGACATCGACCCCGATACCTTCAATATCGATCCGGACAAAATCGATGCGGCCCTGGCCGAGGACCCGGCGAGGACGGCAAAGATCAAGATTATTCTGCCCGTCCACCTTTATGGCCAGTGTGCCGATATGGACCGGATCATGGCGGTTTCCC
>JBHEOZ010000022.1:1763-9762 GCA_046260555.1 Desulfurivibrionaceae bacterium | reverse complement strand
ACTCAGGACAATGATTTCGCAGAAAAGCTGAGAAAATTGAGGAATCATGGCGCTCATCCGAAATATTTTCACTCTCTGGTTGGCGGCAATTTCCGCCTTGACCCGATTCAGGCGGCGGTTCTGAGTATCAAGCTGCCCCATCTCGACAGCTGGCACCAGGCCCGGCGCGACAATGCCGATTTGTACGGCCGATTATTCAGCCGACAGGGGTTGAGCGGCGATCTCCTGACCCAGCCCAAAGCGGTTTATCGTGCGGCAGCTGAATCCCTTGAGCCGATCCCTGATTTTCACATCTATAATCAATATGTTATTCGAGTTAAAGATCGCGACGCCCTCTTGAGCTTTTTAATAAATCAGGGGATCGGGGTCGAAATCTATTATCCGATTCCCCTTCACAAGCAGAAGTGTCTCGGAGAATTGGGTTATAACGACCTCTCCTTTCCGGAGGCGGAAAGAGCCGCCGCCGAGACTCTGGCTCTGCCGATCTATCCGGAAATGACCGATTCGATGCAGGAGTACGTCGTTGACCGGATAGCCGCTTTTTATGGAAAAAATCGAGATTAAAGCTGAGTCGAGTCCCGCAAGACGGGACTCGAACGAAACTTATGCCCTGTGAGTATAAAGAAAAATCCGCATGGTGGGGAGCCTTTTGTTTCCGGCGCCCTGTTCTTTACCTGCTTCTCTTCTTGTTTTGTGTCGTTCTGGCACCGACCGATGGTCGAAGCGACCTGGTCGACCTGCTCCGGGTTCCCGATGAATTGGTGCCTGAACGGGATGTCGCTTTGACGGTCGACAATTCCGTACCCTGGAAAAAGGCGTGGGATCAAGCCCGTTATCTGGCCAGAACCGGTGACTACCTTACCGCCGAGAAAAAATATGAAGAACTCCTTGGCCTGCGGGGCAATATTGAACAGGCAAGATGGGAATATGCCCGTCTCCTTCTGATAACCGGGAAGTGGCAGAAGGCGGCGACGGTTCTGGAGCTTCTGGTAGAGAGATATCCGGACCGGGTTGCTTACCTTAACGGGCTTGGCCTGGCTTCAAGAAAACTGGATAAACTGAGCCGGGCGATTGATCTTTTCAGAAAGGCTTACGAGAAAGACTCCACCGATTTGACCGCTTTGGCCGGCCTGGTCCAGGGTTTGGTCGAAGTGGGCCGCAAAAGGGAAGCCTTTCCCCTCTTTGAGGAAATTTTTAGCCGGCAACCGGATGATCTCTCCCTTCGCCGGGCTCTGGCCAATCTGGCTTATGAACTCGGCAAGATGGAGACCGCCGAAAAGCTAATGTCGCCGCTGGCTGAAAAAAAGGAAGCCGATCTTGATACCTTGCAGATGACGGCCAGGATCTATGAGGAACTCAAGTATGAAAAAAAGGCCGCCGCTTACTGGAAACGCTGCCTTGAACATGATCCCGGCCACCGGGAAGCCCATGGCCGCCTGGCTCTCTATTACGAAAAGCTGGGCATAAACGGTAACGCCAGGGCTCTGCCCCATTTGCTCGCCTTGTTGGAAAAAAACCCCGACAATGCTTCGCTGCTCAGCCGGATTTGCCGGATATATATTCGAAGCGACCGTTTTGCCGAGGCCTTACCCTATTTCGAACGCTACGTGGCCTTGCATGCCGACAATCTTGATATGTTGATTCCGTCCGGCAATCTCGGCAAGGGCGCGGCCGAAATTGACATTATTTTCCTGTACAGACGGCTGTTAGCCGTAACTCCCGATGATCTTGATCTATTGGATGCCCTGACCGGGGATCTGTTGCGGCTCGGCAATCCGGAGGCCGCCTTGTTTATGTGGGAGCACAAGGCCCGCTTGCTTCCCGAACGGATCAAGGTTTATCAGGAGATTATCGATCTGCTGGAAAGGTTGAACCGGGACGGAAGGCTGGTGGCGATTCTGGAAATTATCCACCGTTATGCCCCGGAAGAGGTCCGGGTTGTCAGCAAGCTCGCCGATCTTAAGGTCGCCCGGGGCGAGCTTCAGGGCGGGCTGGAATACTTCAACAAGCTGAGGGAAGCCGGTTATGAGGGAGAAGACCTCTTTGCCGGCCGCGGCCGGGTTTATGAAGAGCTGGGCCGATTGGCTTCGGCCCTGGCCGATTACAAGTGTTTACTTGTCCTGCAGCCCAGCCGCGTTGATATTCGACGGCGGTGCATAACCCTGGCCGGCAAGCTTGGCGAAAATATCTTTTTAAAAGAGCAGGTGGCCTATCTGGAGGGTGTTAATGATCCGGTCAATCATGATCAGGATCTGATTCTGGCGGCCCGGGCCTTTGCCGAGGCCCGTGACTTCGAGGAGGCCCAGGCCAGATATCAGTTTTTGATTGCCGCCCGTGTTCGTCCTGGCTCTGCCAGAGAAATACCCAGCTTGGATCCCCTGGCCAGAGAGGCCATGCTGGGGCTGGCCGATCTTTACTTCCAGGAAGGGCTGGTCTTTAAGGCGGAGCAACTCCTGCGAGAAATATTTTTAACCGGCGCGGAGCAAGGTGAGGTTCTTGCGCGTCTTTTCGAGATTGCCCTCTCCCATAAAGAGCCGCGGATCAGCGAGGCCAAAGTCTGGCTTGAGAGATATGCTTCCCTGGAGCGCGATCCTGGCGGGACCATGCTGATGAAGGCGCGGTTTTTGTCGGCTGCCCAAGATTGCAATCGGGCCGAGAACCTTCTGGAAGAATTCCTTTGTGACAGCGCGACCGGCGACTGTCCGCCTTCTTCCCCAAGCAGCCGCAAGGAGGGGATAAGCCGTCGGGCCGGTCTGCTGTTGATCGAGATTTTTATCGGGGCGGGCGACCTTGGCCGGGCGGAGCGGCAGGGACTGGCCATGCTTGAGGTGGAGCGGGACCGGGAGGTATTGGTTGTCTTGCAGAAAACCTATCAGGCGGCGGGCAGGGAGAAAGCCGCGGCCAAAATCAAAAAGCAGCTACTCGACGAGGCCCATGACAGCCATGATCTGTTGATGCTGGCCGAACTTTACGGGAAGCATGGTTTGCCGGCCGCTCTTCTGGCGGCTGCCGAAAAGGCCCTGGATCTGGCACCCGACTCTCTGGCCGGCGCCTTTCTGCTGGCCGGGGGCCTGGCCGCCGAGGGCCGGTTCAGTGAAGCATTAAAGTTGTTAGAAGGTATGGCCGCGATTTATCCCGGCAACAAATCAATAATCCTTAAGATGGCCGGCTACTTCTATCGGAACGGGCAGTATGTGTCGGCACTTCACTATTGTAATATTTTTTTGGAAGCTGACCCTGGCCGCCTGGATGCGCATTTTCTTAAAACGCAATGTATCACGGCTCTGGGCGACCGCAGCTATTGGGAGAAGGCCGTCAAAAACCTTTTCCCACTAAAAACAGCAGAAATTCTTGAAAATAATGTTGTCGCGGCCGGCATGGAATTGCCCCCTCCCCCCGGCAAGACAACTGTTCTGCAATGGTTAGGATTTGTCAAGCCGGAACCGTCTGCCGTTGCCGAGGAATTGATGGAGGCCCGCCAGCTCCTTGATAATTCATCAAAGAAAAAAAAGACCCTTAATTATATTGCCGCCCGGCTTTATGCCAGGTATCGTTGGGAACAAAAGTTCGGCCTGGCTTCGGCCGACGAATAGATCAGAGGGACCGCATTTGCCTTGCTGTCTGCCTGTTTATGCGTTATCACTTGCACTTTGCGGTCTCCCTGGGGTATGCCCTGAAGGATGCACAGCCTTCGCACCGGTAACCGAATACAGTGCGGGGGAAGAACGTTGTTGCTCCCTGGATGGGTGCTCTTTAAACAAAGGACCGGTTTGCTTGGCCTGCCGGTCAAAAAGTGATAGAGTTATTTTATGGAAGGGTGGCAACAGGTGCTAAGAATAATCGGCTTACTGGCTGTCTGGTTGCTGGTGATTATTTATGTGGTTCCCAAGGTGAAGGGCGGTTTTTCCTGACGCAGCGACGAATGCAGGCTCGTGAAGCCTGAGGATAAAGACGACTCTTCCTCGCAAGACGATTGAAGTCAAGTTCGGTTTTTCCGGGTTAGCGGGGTTAGCCGGGACAAGCGGAACGAAAATACATTTATCGCAACAGCGGGCCTATTGATTGCCCGTTGCTTGTTTTTAGGGGAATAGAAAAAATGGTCCAGAGAATTCCGATATCGAAAAGCGGCTACGCCAGACTGAAAAAAGAGTTGAAGCATCTGACCAGTGTTGAACGCCATGAGATTATCAAGGCCATCGAAGTGGCCCGGGCCCATGGCGACCTTAAGGAGAATGCCGAGTACCACGCGGCCAAGGAACGTCAGAGTTTTATCGAGGGCAGGATCCAGGAACTTCAGGATAAATTGAGCAGGGCTGAGATAATCGACTGTTTATCCCTTAGTTGCGACAAAATCGTTTTTGGGACGGTGGTCACTTTGGTTGATCTCGATACCGATGAAGAGGTGCGCTACCAGCTTTTGGGGCCAGAGGAAGCGGACATGAAGAACAACCGGATATCGGCCCTTTCTCCCCTGGGGGGTGCAATGCTCGGCAAATCAGTCGGTGATGAGGTTACGGTCAAGACGCCGGCTGGCTCAAGGACGCTGGAAGTCATGGAGATTGCCAAGCCCGATAGGGCCTGATCTTTTCGATCGGGTTTACTGCGGCTTTTCCTCGACCCCGCTCAGGAAAATCGTGCTGATCTGCTTGGCGGCTTCCTCGATGGTATATTGGTGGTCCGGAGAAAGTATCCAGAGCCGGGCCGTTTCATCGAGAGCTCCGAACATGGCCCGTTTGGCCACCCCCGGCATAACATCCTTTCTGAAGAGCTCCATCTCCTGACCCTTGCGGATGATCTTTGAGACGATGTCTACGTATTCGATGAACTTGGTGTTCCGATATTCCCGCATGAATTTGTTGCTTTGCCGCAGTTCCATCTGCAAGACCTCGGCCAGGTTGCGCCGGTCCCGGACCATCCGCATGTGCTCCATGGCGAATATCTCCAGCATTTTGCGCGGATCCTCTTCCTGTTCGATCAGAGCTTTAACTTCCTTGATAATTTTACCGATCTCTTCTTCGAAAATGGAGATGAGGATGTCGTATTTATTGTTGAAATAAAGATAGATGGTGCCGTCGGCCACTTTGGCTTTTTGGGCGATATCGGAAATTCTGGCACTGAAGAAGCCCTTCTTGGCGAAGACCTTGATGGCGGCCTGGATTATTTTTTCGTGCTTGTCAGAGTTTCTCATAGGGGGAAGTTCTGGCATTTAAGATTGGTCTGCCGTGATTAGCCGGTCGGATAATCCATCTAAACGGTATCTGGGATTTATGAATGAGCGCTCATTCTTTTTTAAGATAGTTACGGTCTCCCTTTGTGTCAAGCTGAAAAGTGCTGTTATGGTTCAGGATTCGGACGTTGTATCCATATTGACAGAAGATGGAAGGTGAAGGTAAGATGGAGCCCGGTCGCTTGCTAATATCAGTCATTATTTGAGGAGAAATTGCAGATGAAAGTCCTGGTTATAGGTTCCGGCGGCAGAGAGCATGCCCTGGTTTGGAAAATAGCCCAGAGTCCCAAAGTTGAAAAGATCTTTTGTGCGCCGGGCAACGCCGGGATCGCTCAATTGGCGGAGTGTGTCGATATTGCCGATAACGACATTGAAAAGCTCGTCGGTTTTGCCGATACCGAGCAGATCGATCTGACTGTGGTCGGCCCGGAAGTTCCCCTTACCATGGGAATTGTTGATCGTTTTCGGGAAAAAAATTTAAGGGTATTCGGGCCGACCGGCAAGGCCGCGGCCCTTGAAGGCAGTAAGGTTTTCACCAAGGAACTGTTCAAGAAATACGAGATACCTTCCGCCGCCTATGAGGTCTTCACAAACCGCGAGCAGGCGCTAGCCTATATCGAAAAGATTGGAGCGCCCCTGGTGGTCAAGACGGACGGTCTTGCCGCCGGGAAGGGCGTAATCGTGGCCCGGACCGAGCTTGAGGCCGTCAAGGCCGTTGATTTGATCATGGTCGAAAAGGCCTTCGGCGAGGCTGGCGCCAGGGTGGTTGTCGAGGAGTTTCTGACCGGCGAGGAGGCCTCCTTCCTGGCTTTTACCGACGGCACGTCCATTCTGCCCCTGCCGAGCTCCCAGGATCACAAGGCGGTCCGTGATGGCGACCAGGGCCCCAATACCGGCGGCATGGGGGCCTACTCCCCGGCGCCGGTGGTCACCGACAAGATTCATGCAGAGGTCATGGAAAAGGTGATGGCTAAAACCGTGCAGGCTATGGCGGCTGAGGGACGCCCCTACAAGGGCATCCTCTATGCCGGGTTGATGATCGATCACGGTGAGATCAAGGTTCTGGAGTTCAATTGCCGCTTCGGAGATCCCGAGGCCCAGCCGCTGTTGATGCGTCTGCAGAGCGATCTGGTGGAAATAATGGAAGCGGTTATAGACGGGCGGCTTTCGGAAATCGAACTGAAGATCGACCCCCGGCCCGCGGTTTGCGTGGTGATGGCATCCGGCGGGTATCCGGGCAGTTACGAAAAGGGGCATGAGATAAGCGGCCTTGCCGAGGCCGGGGCCATCGAAGGGGTCGAGGTCTTCCATGCCGGGACGGCCTTCAGGGATGGCCGGATAGTCAACGCCGGAGGCCGGGTTCTCGGGGTTACCGCTATCGGCGATGACCTGCCGGCGGCGATCGGGCTTGCTTATCAGGGCGTGGAAAAGATCAGCTGGCCGGGCTGCTTCCACCGCACCGATATCGGCCGCAAGGCCCTGCAGCGCGGGGATGGACAGCCCCTGGTCGGGATTGTCATGGGCAGCGATTCCGATCTGCCGGTCATGGAGCGCAGCGCCAGGCTGCTTAAAAAGATGGGCATCCCCTTCGAAATTACCGTGGCTTCGGCCCATCGCACCCCGGAGCGGGCCGTCGCCTTTGCTTCCACGGCCAGGGACCGCGGTCTCAAGGTCATCATCGCGGCGGCGGGCATGGCCGCCCATCTGGCCGGGGTGCTGGCTGCCCATACCACCCTGCCGGTTATCGGGGTGCCGATTGACGCCTCCTCCCTGAACGGGCTCGATGCCCTGCTGTCGACGGTGCAGATGCCGCCGGGAGTACCTGTCGCCACCATGGGGATCGGTAAGTCCGGCGCCACCAACGCGGCGATTCTGGCTGCCCAGATTATCGGGACTTCCGACGAAAAGATCGCCGGGCGCCTGTCCGACCTCAAGAAGGATATGGCCGCCCAGGTCGAGGCCAAGGCCGCCAAGATCGACGCCAGTGACTTCTCCTGATCCGGTCAGGGCAGTGCTTAAGGTTACCGGCCGGGAACTGGCCCGGGCGGCGAAGGTGCTTGGAGGGGGAGGGGTGGTTGCCTTTCCCACCGAAACGTTTTACGGACTGGCGGTCGACCCGTTCAATCGCGACGCCCTCGACCGCCTTTTCCGCCTGAAGAAAAGATCCCCGGAAAAACCGGTTCTGGTCCTGATCGACAGGATAGCCAGCCTGGACGGCCTGGTCAGGGAAATTCCCGATCGGTACCGAAAACTGATCGAGCGGTTCTGGCCCGGCCCCCTTACCCTGGTCTTTGCCGGTAGAGAAGGGCTGCCCTCGCTGCTGACCGATAAGGACGGCACCATAGGAATCAGGCTCTCCTCCCACCCGGTGGCGCGCCGGTTGGCGGCGGCGGCCGGTGGAGCGGTTACCGGGACCAGTGCCAACCCCAGCGGCCTGCCGGCGGCGGTCTCCGCCTCCCAGGTGGAGGAAGTCTTTCCGGCCGGCCTTGACTATATCCTCGACGGTGGCCCGGTCCCGGGGGGATTGGGTTCGACTATTGTCGGAATTGAAGATGCCGGGCTCAAGTTGATTCGAGCCGGTGCTGTTCCCCGCGAAGAGATTCTCGGCGCGATTGCCGATAGTTGACTTCCCCGGGCAAAAATCCCGATTTCCGGTTCAAACCCTGGTTCATCTGGTTACAAAGTCATCTGTTTTGCCCACCCTTGCCACCGTCGCCGAATCAGGATTGAATATCAGCCGGGCGTCGGCCAGGCGCCGGTAGAGGATGATAT
>JBHEOZ010000022.1:0-1753 GCA_046260555.1 Desulfurivibrionaceae bacterium | reverse complement strand
CCAGGCCGCGACCGTAAGCCCCTCGGCAAAGACATTGGCCACCAACCACCGTCCTGTCCTCGCCGAGCCACTGGTTGACTGAAACCGAAGTGAAGAGGATGGCCAGGCCGATGCCGAACAGAATTGCCGCCCGGCGGAACATCTCCAGAACTCTGTTCTTCTCGGTTTCGGTTAGGTAGAGGAAGTAGCTGTTGACGCTCCGGCGAATCCTCAGGAGCCTGGACTCGTCAGGCGGTTGGGAAAGGGAGAATCTCATGAGGAAAGGTTCGCGGGCCAGTTCCCCTACGCAATCGATCAGGTAATCGACGAGACTTGGATCCAGATCCCTGCGAATTTAAGGGGCGTTCCTGTCGAAGTCGCTATAGAGGTCTTCGAGGCGGGGCGCGGCGATATCGATAACAAGTCTGCCCTCGGGATCACGCTCATAACGATCGAGAACCGCTTTTTCATAGACCTGGATCCGTGACGGCTATCGGTAATCGCCGGCTTCAAGGGTTTTGTAGTCGGCCCGGCCCGAATCGAATAGTTCGATCGCCTTCCGGGCCTGGGTTCGCAACCCTATCATAACATTATCCGATGTGAGTTGTTGAGCAAATTCCGGCTCGATTGTCAATAGGGGTTGCCTTTGCCGGGGCGGCACTTGGTATAATTAACCATTGCAAGAATGGTCTGAGCCTGAAACAGAAAAACGGAGTTGAACGACATGGCCCACGCCCACGGCGAGGATTCCCACGGCCACCAGCATAACGGCTCCCAGCGGAGCCTCTTGCTGTCATTTCTGCTGATCTTCGGTTTCATGCTGGTGGAGGCGGTTGGCGGCTGGTTGACTAATTCACTGGCCCTGCTTTCCGACGCGGGCCACATGCTAACCGACGCCGGAGCCCTGGCCTTAAGTCTTCTGGCAATCAAGATCGGCGAGAAACCTCCCTCCCTTACCAAGACCTTCGGTTACCGGCGCTTCGAGATCCTCGCCGCTCTCTTCAACGGCCTGGCCCTCTGGGCGATGGTCGGGATTATTCTCCATGAAGCATACCTGCGCCTGCAGGCTCCCCCCCGAGGTCAACGGCCGCGGGATGCTGGCGGTGGCAACGGTCGGTCTGATCGTCAATCTGGTCGCCATCCGCTTGCTGCATAGCCACAAGGAAGACAACATTAATATCCGCGGCGCCTTCCTGCATGTCCTCGCCGATTCCCTGGGATCGGTGGGGGCCATGGCCGCCGGTCTGGTTGTTTTGACGACCGGCTGGACCCTGGTTGATCCCCTGATCAGTCTGGTCATCTGCTGCCTGATCCTCTGGAGTTCCTGGGGAATTGTCCGGGATGCCGTTCATATTCTGCTGCACGGCGTCCCGGCCCATATCGATTATCGGAAGGTGGAGCAGTTGATTCAGGAGCAGGAGGGGGTTTGCTGCGTTTATGATCTGCATATCTGGACGATTGCCAGCGGTCAGGAAGCTGTTACCGCCCATGTGGTGGTACCCGACGGATTCGGTGGCCAGAACGAAGTTCTGGAGGAGATCGGCGCCGGTCTGGCCCGGACTTTCGGTATCGAACACGCCACTATCCAGATCGAGGAAAGCCACAAGATTAAGGACCAGGGGATCTGCACCTCCTGCCGGATTGATGAACGGGACCGGGCATGCGGCCGCGGGGAAGAAGGGTGTGAGGACTAAAAATGCCAAGCGGCATGATTAAAAAAAATCAGGCCTGATGAATGGGACCGGCGGTGCGGGAAGACGAACCGGTAATTATT
>JBHEOZ010000219.1:1531-3525 GCA_046260555.1 Desulfurivibrionaceae bacterium | reverse complement strand
GCATGGCCCGCCGTAATGCCCTGGTCAACCGGCTCTCCTCGGTGGAAACCCTGGGCAGCGCCACCATTATCGCCACCGATAAAACCGGCACCCTCACCGAAAACCAGATGACCGTCACCCGCCTGGTCCTGCCGGAGATGGACGTGCGCGTTTCCGGGAAAGGCCTGAAGAGCGAAGGCACATTCACGGCCGGAGATCAAACCATTGATCCGGCCGACCACGAACCCCTCGGGCTGATACTCAGGGCCGGAGCGCTATGCACCAATGCCGATCTGCAGATCGATGCGGACGGCGAGGCCACGGTGGTGGGCGATCCCATGGAAGTGGCCCTCCTGGTCGCGGCCGCTAAGGCGGGGCTTCACAAAGAAAAGCTCCTTGAAGAGTTTCCCGAGGAATATGAAGTCGCCTTCGATCCCGACAAAAAGATGATGGCAACCGTGCACAGGCGGGGCGATTCCTATTTTTACGCGGTCAAGGGCGCCCCGGAAAAAGTCCTTAAATCCTGCACCCGCCTGGCTGCCGGGGAGAAGGCCGGGCCACTGGACGAACAGGAGCGCGAAAAGTTGCTTGACCGCTCGGAGGAGCTGGCCGGCGAAGGGCTGCGGATTCTCGCCCTGGCCATGAAGGAGCCCTCCGCCCGGGAAGATGACCCCTATGCCGAGCTCACCTTTCTCGGTCTCGCCTGCCTTGTCGATCCGCCCCGGGAAGAGGTAAGGGAGGCCATTGGCGCCGCCCATCGGGCCGGGATCCGCACCATCATGGTTACCGGCGATCAGATCGCCACCGCCCGCGCCATTGCCGAGCATCTCCAGATGTCCGAAGAGCCCCCCGAAGCCATGGAAGGCCGGGAATTGAAAGAGTTCGGAGAGATGAGCGATCCGGAAAAGGAACGGGTTTTGAGAAGTACCATTTTCGCCCGGGTATCGCCGAAGCAGAAACTCGACCTGGTCGACTTTTATCAACAGGAAAACAACGTCGTGGCCATGACCGGCGACGGAGTTAACGACGCCCCGGCCCTGGAGAAGGCCGACATTGGCGTGGCCATGGGCAGACGCGGCACCCAGGTGGCCAGGGAAGCGGCCGATATGATCCTGAAGGACGACTCCTTTTCCACGATCGTCGCCGCCATCGAGGAAGGGCGGATTATTTTCGGCAACATCCGCCAGTTCATCCTCTTCCTGCTGACCGTCAGCTTAAGCATGATCCTGACCGTTTTTTTTGGCTCCCTGCTCGATATGCCCATGCCCATCCTGCCCCTGCAGATCCTCTATCTGAACGCGGTGACCCATGTCTTTCCGGCCCTGGCCCTGGGCCTGGGCGAGGGACACCGGAACATCATGAGCGAGCCGCCCCGGGATCCGAGCCGACCGATCCTGGAACGGCGCCACTGGCTGTTCATCAACTTTTACGCGATACTGATCAGCGTCGCCACCCTGGCCGGTCTCTACTTTTCCCTGCAACATCTGGAGATGAGTCCGTCCCGGGCCCAGACCGTCAGTTTTCTGATCATCACCTTCGCCCAGCTCGGCCATGTCTTCAATGTCCGCCGGTCGGGGACCGGCTTTATCCTTAACGATGTCACCCGCAACCATTACGTCTGGCTCGCCATCGCCGCAAGTGTCGGCCTGACCCTGGCAATTCTTTATATCCCGGCGCTGGCGGCGGTAATGCAGCTTGATTCCCCGAAGCTCGCCGACTGGAGCGTGGCCCTGTCCTTTACCTTTGGGCAGCTGCTCCTCGGCCAGATCTTTCTGAAGGTCAAGGAAAAGATCTGACTGTCAGCCGATTGCGCCTTTCCGGGGTCATTATCCTGTCGAACTTCCACGGCATCCCATACCTCCGCCTTCCGAGCGCCGACGTCCGAATCCCTATCATCTCAAATGGACAGCCGCGGCGACCTCCAGGAGCGTTTGATCGCTGATCCGATAAATCCGCAAACGCACCCCGCGGCTCGGCAGCGAGGCCATCAGCCCGCAAAGAGTCCTGACCGGCGG
>JBHEOZ010000219.1:0-1521 GCA_046260555.1 Desulfurivibrionaceae bacterium | reverse complement strand
TTCCAGGACACCCCGATCTCCCCGCCTCGATTCTCCTGATTCCCGGCCGGGGTAACGGGCTTTCACAGCTCGATGCCGAGGCCGGCCAGCTCCTCCTCGATAATTCCGGCCCATCCCCGGTTGGCTTTGGGGTTGGCCGGGCTGGGATGGGTAATACCGCCGGTGATCACCGGCAGATCGGCAAGGGCCGCGGCCGCCCGACCGGCGGCGAATCTGCCGATCCCCACGACGTAAATGGGCCGCAACTTCCGGATGGTGCGGCGCAGGGCCCGGTCGCAGATCTCGAAGAGAACTTCGCGTTCCGCCTTGGCCAGTTTGTCGGGGGTGCGGTTGCGGCCGGATTCCTCCAGAAAGGTCAGCGGGCAATAATTGGCTACAAAAAAACGGCGGAAGAAGGCCTCCGGAGTGGTGAAGCGCTGCCGGGCCCAGCCCCATAATCTCCTGCCGCTCACCTCGCTGCGCCGACAGGCAAAGCCCTCAACGGGCCGTTTGGGATGGCTCCGCGGGGGAGGGTCCACCCGTGCCTCGATACCGAGCCAGTCGCGGACCAGATCCACATCGCCAAAGGGAACCCCGGTCTGGACCATGCCCCAGGGGCCGGGATTCATGCCGAGCAGCACAATTTCCCTGGCGCCGCCGCCGTAAAGGTTCAGATAGAGGGCATGGGGAAGCCGGGCATAGCGCAGGGGGTTATAGACGCAGCTGACCGGCGGCCCGAAGGAGAGCCTTTCAACTTCCCGGCTCAGCTCATCGGCAATCGCGGTCAAATCTTCCGGCATCGGCGAATCCGCCCGACCCGCGGACCGGGAAGGGCCGCGCGCGCCTTTGTTGATGTGCGCTCCGCAAAGTCTGTCATCGGGCCAGGCGATTATAGAGCCAGGCGAACAGCGCCCCGCAAACAAGCCCGTCCAGAAATCCCCAGAGCAGACCGACAATGCTGCCCCATGGGGTAATGGAATAACCACGGTAAAACAGGGCGATCATTTTCGGCTCCTCCATCGCGCCTTCGAAAAAAATAACCCACCAGGTAAAAACAAATATCCCGAGGCCCCAGAGAATCGCGGCGGTAAGGGCAAAAGCTTTCACATCCAATTTCATTACCTTCCTCCTTAAATCAGCTTTGCCGTTAATTTTTGCATTAAACATGCCAGCGAGAGGGGGATGATCGGTTCCCTGGAAGCATTCCGCCATTTTCCCGGGTGGCGACGAGAGACTGGTACACCTATTGCAATACATCACGGCATGCTTTCCGAAATGAATTCGAAATAAATCTGTCCGGCTCCGCCGGGTGAACAGGAAGAAGTGCGGAAAGAAAAATTGATTGGAGGAATGAAAATGACTCGTGTAGCGATAAACGGTCTGGGCCGCATCGGCCGGGCCACTCTTAAGATTGTCATGGAAACCCCCGGCCTGGAACTTGTCGCCGTCAACGATCTGACCCCGGCCGACAATCTCGCCTACCTGCTGAAATACGACAGTGCTTACCGGCGCTATGGCAAAAGGGTCGACAGCACCGAAAAC
>JBHEOZ010000218.1:346-3537 GCA_046260555.1 Desulfurivibrionaceae bacterium | reverse complement strand
TTGGAACTATTAAGATTTCTCCCGTTGGTCGAAATGACATTAAGGCAATCCCGACTTTTTGCAAACTCATCAAACTTCTATTACGGAGGCGTCCATGCAGGATCTTGATCTGGTTAGGAATGTAGCGTTATTCGGTCACGGCAAGAGCGGCAAAACCTCCCTGGCCGAAGCCTTGCTGTTCACTGCCGGCAAAACCGACCGGCTCGGCAAGGTGGATGAAGGCGCCTCGGTAATGGATTTCGAGCCCGAGGAGATCAACCGCAAAACCACAATCAGTACCGCCTTCAATCATTTCAACCGGCATAAGCACGATTTCTACCTGATCGACACCCCCGGTGAGAGTAATTTTCTCAACGAAACCGTCTACGCGGCCCAGGTTGCCGACAACGCTCTCTTTGTGGTGGAAGCGAACCAGGACCTGAAGAGCCAGACCGAAAAAATCGCCGACCTGGTCGACAACCGGAAGCTCTCCTGCATAATCGTGATCAATAAGATGGATCGGGAGCGAGCCGATTTCGATAAAACTTTCGCCGCGATCAAAAATGAACTCCCCTTTAACCCGGTGATCCTCCATTTTCCGATCGGGACCGAAGAGAACTTCAAGGGCGTGGTCGACGTTCTCCACCGCAAGGCCTATGCATTTGACGGCGACAAGGGCGCGGTCAAGGAAATCGAAGTACCGGCGGAGATGGCCGACGATCTGGCCCTGTACCGGGACAATCTCATGGAGCAGGTGGCCGAAACCGATGACGAGCTGATCGAAAAGTTTCTCGAAGAGGGGGAGCTCACCGACGAAGATCTGCGCCGCGGCCTGCGGAAAGCGGTCAAAGACAGGAAAATCTCACCGGTGACGATCACCGCCGCCACTGCCAATGCCGGGACAAGCCTGATCCTTGACCTGATGGAGGGCTTTCTGGCCTCACCCGCCGAGCGTCCGGCCCAGATGGGCACCGACCCGAAAAGCGGCGATCTTATCGAGCGCGAACCCTCCCCGGATGCCCCTTTTTCTGCCAGGGTTTTTAAAACCATGGCCGACCCCTATGCCGGCCGGCTGACTATCCTTAAAGTGGTTTCGGGAACCCTGAGCGGCGAGAGCTTCTACAACTCAAGCAGGGATATCGTCGAAAAATTCGGCCACATCCTGACCATGGAAGGGAAAAAGCAGATTCAGGTCGACAGCGCCGGACCGGGCATGATCGTCGCCATCGCCAAGCTGAAGGAGACCGCCACCGGCGACACCCTCTGCGCCGCCGACGACCCGATCGTCTACGAGGAACTGACTCCGGTCGAACCGAGCATTTCCTACGCGGTTACCACCGAAAACAAAAAAGATGAGGAAAAACTCCACGCCTCCCTTACCAAGATGCTGGAGGAAGACCCCACCCTCAAAATCGACCGGGATCCGCAAACCAGACAGACCCTGATTTCGGGGGTTGGCCAGATCCATCTGGAGATGATCGGCGAGCGGATCAAGCGTAAATTCGGGGTGGAAATGAAACTTGAAGCGCCTAAAGTTCCCTATAAGGAAACGATCAAGGGCAAGGCGCGGGTCCAGGGCAAACACAAGAAACAGACCGGCGGACACGGTCAATACGCCGACAGCTGGATCGAACTCTCCCCCCTGCCGAGGGGCGGCGGCTTTGAGTTCGAAGACAAGATCGTCGGCGGGGTTATTCCCAAAACCTACATTCCCGCCGTGGAAAAAGGGGTGCTCGAAGCGATGGATAAAGGAGTTTTAGCCGGGTATCCGGTGGTGGACATCAAGGTTGCCCTGGTCGACGGCTCTTTCCATGCCGTCGATTCCTCGGAAATGGCCTTCAAGATCTCCGGCTCCATGGCCTTCAAAAAAGGCGCCCAGGAGGCAAACCCGGTATTGCTGGAACCGGTAATGGAGATGACCATCAAGGTCCCCAAGGAATATGTCGGGGACGTGATCGGCGACCTTAACGGCAGACGAGGCCGGGTAATGGGAATGGAGTCCGAAGGAAAGCTCGAAGTCATCACCGCCCAGACCCCCATGGCCGAGATCCTCAGGTACGCCCCCGATCTGAACTCGATCACCGCCGGCCGAGGTTCTTTCAAGGCCGAGTTTTCCCACTACGAGGAAGTCCCTGCCAATATGGCGGATAAAATCATCGAGCAGGCCAGGGCCGAAAACGAATAGGTGGGTTAGAAATTGGCCTTACAATCTATTTCGACCTCCGGCCCTTCTCCCTTTTTGGCAACTACCTCGCCGATCACAAAAGAAGTCTCACCGAGGGCGGCCAGCTGAAAACAGATATCGTCGGCCTGTTCAGCATCGACAAAGGCAACCATGCCGATCCCGCAGTTAAAGGTCCGAAACATCTCTTCGGGCGAAACATTACCTTTATTGCACATGTAGTTGAAAACCGGAGGGATTGCCCAGCTGCCGCTTTCAATTTTGACCTGGCAGCCCTGGGGCAGAATGCGGGGAATGTTATCGAAAAAGCCGCCGCCGGTGATATGAACCAGGCCGTGCACCTTGAAATTCTTGATAATATTCAACAGCGGCTCCACATAGATCCGGGTCGGTCTGAGAAGCTCCTCGCCAACCGTGCAGCCCAAATCATCCAGGTAGGTGTCGACTCCGTGCCCGTGCTCTTCGAAGAAGATCTTGCGGGCCAGGGAGTAACCGTTGCTGTGCACCCCGCTTGCCGCCAGCCCGATGATCTTTTGACCGACCCGGATCTCCGTACCGTCGATAATATCGTCCCGCTCGGCGATACCGACCACAAAGCCGGCCAGATCATATTCGCCTTCATCATAGAGCCCGGGCATCTCGGCGGTCTCGCCGCCGATCAGGGAACATTTGGAAATCAGGCACCCCTCGGCAATCCCCTTGACGACATCAACGGCCAGCTCGTTATCAAGCTTGCCTATGGAAAAATAATCAAGAAAGAAAAGGGGCTTGGCTCCGGAAACCACCACGTCATTAACGCACATGGCCACCAGATCGATCCCGATCGTATCGTGCTTGCCGCACAGTTGGGCGACGGCGAGCTTGGTTCCAACCCCGTCGGTTGAGGAAACCAGCACGGGATCCTGATAGCGATCACGGCCCAGGGCGAACAGGCCGCCGAAACCGCCAATATCGGTAAGGACGCCGCGATTGAAGGTAGCCGATACCAACGGCTTGATATTCCTTACAAAATCATTGCCCCGGTCAATAT
>JBHEOZ010000218.1:0-247 GCA_046260555.1 Desulfurivibrionaceae bacterium | reverse complement strand
CGGCTTTCGTGACCCCCAACATATTATCGGAGGTAGTTTGAAGATGTTTGTGGATGACCGCAGTTTTGAAATCGCCAGGCAGAAGCATGATTGCCCGCACTGCAAGGAACAGCTCGCCTGCTGTCACACCCCTCCCTACCATGTCGGAGACGGTCTCGGCTGGGGGGCTGAAGTATTTTTCGTCTGCCTGAACGACGACTGCCCGATCTTTCAAAAGAGCTGGCAGGAGTTTGAGGAACAATACGGC
>JBHEOZ010000217.1:0-3553 GCA_046260555.1 Desulfurivibrionaceae bacterium | reverse complement strand
CCTTTGCTCAGGTATGCAACCGTTATCCTTTCATCGCCGCCGAAATGCAAGCTCAAAACTTTGACAACAACTTTCTGCCTCGCATGAGAAATTTCTTTGTGGCGCACCCTTGATCGCTTCGCTCCGTTGTATATGGACACGGTGGACACTTCACTGCGGCATGGGGTAGCCTTTACAAGGACAAATAATGCTGAAATTGTCGGAACAGGAAAAGCGGGAGATTATCCGCTTTGTTGAGTCGGGGCGGGAGTTGCCGGAGAAGTACCGGTTTCTGCTGTTTGAGGATAAGCGGGAGGTGGAGCTGGTTTGGAATGGCAAGATCAATGAGGTCTGTAATATCGGGCCAATATATGGGACGTTCTTCATATTATGGGGCAAGGGGGCAAGTCGGCTCTTGGCTCTTGCTGGAGGAAATCTCGTCTGCAGAAAGTCAATATATCTCTTGAGTATCTTGATCTGCGAATTAAAGATGTCATCTCAACATCTCAAAAAATTAGCCACCCTCAATACTTAAGATGTCTACTGTTTATCATAGGTTCATCAAGTCAACATACCTCTTGAGAAGTGAAACTATTCTCACTATGTTGACCTTGTCTAAGGATTTCCATAGGCAAGGCAATAGGAGCCCCTGGTAAAAATCCGCGCATCATCCCTTCGGTTTCTCTATTTTGGAGCGCAAAAAAACGATTGTGGCATTGATGGCCTGGGCCAATTCCTTGAGAGGGTCCCCCTGCCTTAACCTGATTTCCTTTTCGAGGTTGCCGGCCTGAATCTCTTTAAGATCTTCCTCGATCCGGAAAACGGGTCCGGCGATTTTCTGGGGGAGAAAGAGGGCCAGCAGGGCGCCGCTCAGCAGGCTGACGAACGACCCGGCCAGGATTACCGGCAGAAGCAGATCGCTGACCCGCCTGATCTTGATATGGGCATCGTAAAAAGACTCGCCGAGCTCCCGGCTCGAATAGAAATAGAGAATTACCGCCGCCACCACCGAACTGACCAGGATGGTGCCCAGAATTCTGACCAGCAGCCATTTTTGGAATTCTTTCTTTACCGCAAGGTTCAGCTTCTTTCTTTTGTAATGCATCTTGCCCTTCCCGTTTTTGAGAATATTTATGCCGGCCGATGGAAAGTCTTACCCCATCTCTCCATGACAACCCACGCAAAGCTCTTTATTGGACGGCTTGATCAGCCTGTGCTTCTGGTTTGACGCATGTCTCGCATGACATGAAGAGCAGGTCATCCGCCCGTCCGGAAGCGTCGGGTATTCGGCGGGAATAACCATCCCCCTTTTCGGATAAACATTGACCGGATGCGACATGCCTTCCTGATATCGCCGATGGCAGCCGTAGCAGGTGGACAGGTTCAGATGGAAGGCATCCTTGACCAGCAGGTGCCGCACATTTTGCTGGGGATCGTCAGCCTTGACATCGCCGACTCCCGGGGAGGCGGCGGGCAGAGTGCCGAGCGCCATCTCGACCGGCTCGCTGGCGGTTATCCTGACCAGATAACGGCCGTCGCTCTGGTAAAACTCAGTCCCGATTTCAATTTCTTCCCGGTCGTTGTTTTCCTCCGGCTCCGGCTCCTCCAGGCGCGAAAACTTTTCACCGGTAGAGAGGACCATCTCCTCCGAAACGGTGCGGTTGCCGAAAAAATCCTCGGAAATGACCCTGTATTTATAGTCCTGGCCGGATTTGAGCCCGGTGATCGCCACCTGGTGGTCGACGGTGTAGATATTATTCAGCGGAGTCGAGTGGTTCAGTTTGCCGATCCCGTATTCAATCAACGAGGTGGCCGGCTCGTCGCTCCGCCAGCCGATTACCGCCGAGAGGAACAAGCGCTTCGAAACCTCCAGCACCCCCACGTCGGAAATCGCCGGCGGCTGATTGTCGTTGTCATATCGGGATAAATCTTCAAGAGGCGGCAGGGGGATCTTCTCCTGGAGATTTTGTCTCCGCCTGCCGTTGGCCTCCAGAAAAAGTATACGGTCAGCGCCGGGGACGGGAAAACGGAACCAGTGGTTGAGGGACGGCGAGAAGTTGCGCTCCACCCATTTCACCCGGCCTCTCTCGGAATCGTCCTGCCGGGTTCCCTGCTGGGGATTTTCGATTTCGGCAAGGGAGTCCACATGACAGGTCCGGCATTTCCGCTCCAGAAAAGGTTGATGCCGGTAGACTTTGAAACGGCCCTCTTCCCAGGCCATGCTGTGGCAATCCAGACATTGTTCGGCGGGACCGGCGCTGCTCGCCGGGGCAAAAATCGAAAGCAGACAGCAGGACAGCAGAAAATTTGCCGCGGCAAAACGAACAAGGCGTAGACTGATCTTTTTTTGGCGCATGGGGCTCCGCGTATTAAGTTTAAATCCCGGCAGGAAAGCCGGATCGGTCCTTGAACAATATTTCTGGCGCCTTCCCGGGACTTTTCGCGAGCATCACATATTTTCAGTGAAAGAGAAACGAAAAAAGAGGGGTGCCGATAATTAAACCTAACGTACAGTTAATCATATTTTACCCCTGCAAGTAAAGCAAATAATTGCCCGGGGGCGGGATTAAGATGGTGAGCAAACCCTTCTCCCTTTACTCCTTCTGGAGGGCCAGCTCGAGAAGCCTCTCGATAAACTGCGGAAACGGCAAGCCGTGGGCCGCCGCCGCCTGGGGTAAAAGACTGGTCGGGGTCATGCCGGGGATGGTATTGGTCTCGAGGACGAATATTCCCCGGTCATTAACGATCATATCGGTGCGGCTGTAGACTTCGAGGTTCAGGACCCGGTGGGCGGCAAGGGCATACTGCTGGGCTTTCGCGGTGGTCTCTAAATCGAATTCGGCCGGACAGACCTCCCGGGAAGCGCCGGGCCGGTACTTGGCCTCGTAGTCAAAGAAGCGGTAATCGTCGCCGGGGATTACTTCGACCAGCGGCAGGGCGGTAAGTTCATCGTTGCCGATAACCCCGCCGGTTATCTCCCGCCCCTCGATGAACTCCTCGACCATCACCTGCTTGTCGAATTCAAAGGCCTTGTCGAGTCCGGCCGCGAGCTCCCCTTCCGTTGCGGCGATACTCATCCCCAGGCTGGAGCCCTGATGGAGGGGCTTGATTACCAGCGGCAGACCCAGCTGCCCGATAAGTTCAGCCGGGGAGCCGCTTCGGCTTCTTTTCGCCATCACCCAATCGGGAACCTGCAATCCCGCCTGGCGGTACATGATCTTGGCGATGTTCTTGTCCATGGCCAGGGCGCTGCCCAGAACCCCGCTGCCCTGGTAGGGAATGCCGAGCATGTCAAGAAAGCCCTGCATGGTCCCGTCCTCGCCGAAGGGGCCGTGCAGGAGGATGAAGGCCACATCGATTTCCGCCGAATCGGCCGCCAGGCGGACGAGATCGGTGGCCGGATCATAGCGCCTGACCTCGTATTTATTCTGGTCGAGTGCTCTGAAAACCTCCTCGCCGCCCTTCAGGGACACCTCCCGCTCACCGGAACGGCCGCCGGCCAGTAACGCTACACAAAGTTTTTTGGTCATCTGTAAAACCTCTCTTTTTATACCCTGAATCCGTGAGCGTCCGA
>JBHEOZ010000216.1:0-3555 GCA_046260555.1 Desulfurivibrionaceae bacterium | reverse complement strand
CGCCACGACCTGCGCCTGGTTGATTTTCTGGCGCCGGAGGCTTTTCTGCAATTGATGGAAAAAATTCAATAAAGGAGGAAAATCATGTTGAAGCTACGTTTTTTCCTGAACGAACCCAACGGCGGGCCGTGAAGGCATTTCAATAAAATGATGCCCAGTTTGGGCACAAAATACGACATCGACATCGAAGTCAATTCCAGGCCCAAGGCGGAGTATCTCACCGCCGAATATTTCGCCCTCGATCTGCCGGTTGCCCCGGCCATCATGGTGGGCGATGAGATTGTTACCGAGGGCAAGGACGTCGACGATCACATGGTCGAGGCGGCCATCTGCCGGCATCTCGGCTTGCCGGAACCCGAACCCGAGGGCGGCGGCAAAGGCATCCTTGGCCGGGTGTTCGGTAAATAAAGGAGGGAGAATTATATGGATTTCATGTTCTTGGGACTACTGGTTGCGCTCGGTCTGGGCGGCGGTTTTCTGTCGGGATTGCTTGGCTTGGGCGGGGCGATTTTCATGATCCCGCTGCTCCTCTATGTTCCCCCTCTCGTCGGCATAGGGCAGCTTGATATGAAAGAGGTGGCCGCGATCAGCATGGTGCAGGTGCTGTTCGCCTCGCTCTCCGGGCTTATCGTTCATCACAAAAACAGGTTCGTCAGTACAAGCCTGCTGCTCACCATGGGTCTTTTCAATGCCTTGGGTAATCTCGGCGGTTCGTTGTTTTCCAAATACACCGGAAGCGCCTTTCTTATCGCCATCTTCGCGACCATGGCGGTGATCGCGGCAGTCGTCATGTTCATCCCCAAACGGGAGCAGGGCGGAGACATCACGCCCGATCAACTGGTATACAACCGGCCGTTGGCCGCGGCGTTGAGCCTTGCCATTGGTATCTTCGGCGGCATGGTCGGAGCGCCCGGCGCCTTTGTCTACATTCCGGCGATGATCTATATTCTGAACATCCCCACCCGGATCGTTATCGGCAGCACCCTGGGCATCGTCTTATTCGGGGCGGTGATGGGCACCGTCGGCAAGGCCATGACCGGTCAGATCATCTGGCCCTACGCGATCGCCCTGGTGATCGGCACCATTCCCGGCGCCCAATTGGGCGGACGGCTGAGCAAGAAAACCAATACCAAACATCTACGGTACGCCATCGCCATAATCATTGCCGTTACCGGTTTGCGTATGTGGTACCAGGTGATTACCGGCCAGTAGCCTGAATCCGTGACGGCATCGCGGGAAAGCTTTATCGGTAGAGTTGCAGGGGTAGGAAAATACAAATAACGGAGGTCGGCCATGAGTGGTAAGAAGAATGTATCGATCATGATTTTTCACGACGAACTCTGCCAGGTTTTCAACGGCCTGATGACCGCGATGAGCCTGCAGCGGGCCGGGGCCGAGGTCACCGTTTTCTTCGGTTCCCGGGGGATCAACGCGGTGCATAAGGAAAAGATTAAGGATTTGAAATGCCTGCCGGATCAGCCGGAGGAAGAGCAGGAAAAAGTGATGGCCCGCATGGAGGAGATGAATCTGCCCATGCCCGAGGATATGCTGCTGATGCTCCATATGGAGGGCGCGAGACTTCTGGCCTGCCCGCTCAACAAGAATGTTTTTGAATTTCAGGATGACGACTTCGTGGAAGGCATAATGCTTGCCGACCCGGAAACCTATTATACGGATATCGTCATGCAGGCCGATATGAATCTGGTATTTTAATAAAAAAGGAGATTGCCATGTCTAAAAAATTCGTTTTGAACATCACCCATGCAACCGATGACCAGGATCGGGCCAACGCCGCCATGGCCTTGGCTGCCTCGCTGGTCAGCGAGGGGGCGGACTTGATCATATTTTACATCTTCGAAGGCGCGATGCTGGCCAGGAAAGGGGTGGCGGAAACTATCCGGGGCAGAAATTTCGCCCCGGGCGCCGATCTTTTCCCACTGCTCCTGGAAGAGCATGTCCCCATGTATCTTTGCGGCGCCTGCGCCAAGACCTATGATCTTAAAGAGGAAGAATTGGTCGAAGGGGTGAAGATTATCCATATTCCGACTATAGCGGCCGAAATGATGGACCGGGAGACCTTGACCTTCTGACGGCGTCGCAAAAAGGTACAAATTCAGTCATTGCGAGCGCAACGAAGCAATCCAGAAACATGTAACTATTTGAAAATACTGGATTGCTTCGTCGCTTCGCTCCTCGCAATGACGTGGCCAATCAGTTTTTGCGAACTCATCAAAGGTAACTTCAACACCTTTGTAACCGGCTGTGTTCAGTAAATGGTGGTCACCACTGACATCCGGCCTGCTTTGATCTGCACATAAAAGTCTTATATATCCTCAACCCCAACTTTCCGAGCTGATTCCGCCCGGTCCGCTCCCCTTCCTTATCAGTCGTCCTTTTCCTTCTTTTCCTCCGACAGGTGGCGGAGTTGTTTATGCAGGGCCAGCCAATCTTCCAGTTCGCGCAGCTGCTTGGAGAATTGGTACCTGCCATCGGCAAAAACGGTGTAATCGCCACCCCCGCCCATGGCCGAGGAAAAGCGGATGGTATTGGCATAGATCAGCCAGGAGTCGGTCCATCTTCCCTCGATGAATTCATCAAAAGGGTTGGCGCTGTCGGCAAGTCCCCGCTCCCATATCTCCTGCATAATCCCGGTTGCGGCAAGGGTCTCGTTATTTGTCTGCTTGATGCTCTCATTGAACCGGGTCCAGTGGCCATCCACCCAGGCCTTCCCGTGACAGCTCCGGCACACCCGCTGCATGGTGTTTTTGCGAGCCGTCATCTCCTCCGCGTCAATGAGGTAGTCCTCGGCAAAGCCCCCGGCAAAGTCAGTGGGCAGCGGTATGCCGTCCTTGTTGCGGATGATGGTCGTGTCCGGATCGCGCGGGTGGGGGTGGCTGTAGATAAGGCCGAACAGCCGCCAGGGGAGGCGATCATTCATCCGGTGGGTGCGTTTGGCAACGACTTCCCCTTCCGTATCGACTACCAGGCTGACATGACAGGTGGCGCAAACCGGCGCGGTGAAATCCTTGCCGATCGTCCAGGGGACCGCGGTGAAATCCCATGATTTATGCTTGGCCGAAAAGATATTGCCGTGTTTGCTTGCCTCATAGACCTTGAAAGCCGGGACGTCCGGGCCGTGATGGCACTCTTTGCAGGTATAAGGCTTTCTAGCCATCTCGATGGAAAAGGCGTGCCGGGTGTGGCAGGCGGAGCACGAACCGCGGCTGCCATCGAGATTGATCCGCCCCACGCCCTGGTTCGGCCATCCCTTGATGCGGGGAAAGCTTAATTCGCCGGCCAGCTCGGTGTCGCGGACTTCGTAACCCGTGACTTCGAGCTTGGTGCCGTGGCAATAATAGCAGGCTTCTTCCTTGGTCAGGTCGGAGGCCGGGGCTTTGAGGAGCTTGCCGTCCTTGTGGGTCGATTGGCCCAGGATGGAATGCTCCAGGGCGTTATACAATGAATTGTTCGCCAGGTTGCCGTAGGCGTGGGACATGAGATTCTTTTCAAATTGCTCGGCCTCTTCGTCATGGCAGGTTCGGCAATCATCCGGGC
>JBHEOZ010000215.1:286-3558 GCA_046260555.1 Desulfurivibrionaceae bacterium | reverse complement strand
GGATGGAAGCGGCAGGGGTGCCAGGTTCTGGGCCGGGTTGATCGCCGTCGGCGCCATTCTCCTGACCGCGGCTACCTTTTTCGGTGAAGGGGAACTTTTCTTCGCGGCCTACAAGGTCGATCTTTTTTCCCAGCTTTTCAAGTTGCTGGTGGTCACCGGCTTCGGGGTAGTGGTTCTTCTTGGCCAGGATCTCCGGGCGGTTGATGAAAAGATCAAGCCCGAATATTATCTGTTCCTGTTGTTGAGTACCCTCGGTTTGATGATGGTGGTCAGCTGTGTCGAGTTACTATCGCTCTTTGTGGCCCTGGAGCTTTCCTCTTTCGCTCTTTATCTCCTGGTGCCGATGCGCGACGAGCGGACCGGTACCAGGATTCAGATGGAATCCGCCGCTAAATACGTGATCTTCGGGGTCATGGCCACCGGCATCATGCTTTTTGGCATGAGTTATCTGTTCGGCCTGACCGGCACCACCTATCTGGCGGAGTTGCTTCCTAAACTGCATGGCATCGGGATGCAGCCGGCGGCCGTCGTCGGGATCACCATGGTGCTGGCCGGATTTTTCTTCAAACTCGGCCTTTTCCCTTTTCATTTCTGGCTGCCGGACGTTTATCAGGGCGCTTCCAACGAGACTACGGCCTTCATCGCTTCGGTTCCCAAGCTGGCGGCGGTGGCCTTGATTATTCGGGGGGCGGCTTTGTATTTACCCGACGGTCAGGCGGCGGGTTCGCTGATTGCGGTCCTGGCGGTGGTCTCGATGTTCTATGGCAACCTGTTGGCCCTGGTCCAAAAGGACCTGAAAAGGATGCTGGGCTTTTCGGGGATCGCCCACGCCGGCTACCTGATGCTCGGGGTTCTGATCTTCAAGGAGTCCGGCTACGCGACCTCCGTTTATTATGTGATCGGTTATCTGGTTATGAATCTCGCCGCCTTCCTGGTCATCTGCAATGTCGCCCGGCAGGGGGAAAATCTGTTGGTGGAGGATCTCAGCGGATTATCCCGGCGGGCTCCCCTGATGGCGGTGATTCTGGCGGTGGCCATGTTCGCCCTGGCCGGAATTCCGCCCTTTGTCGGATTTATGGGCAAGTTCATGCTGCTGGCCGGGGCGCTGCAAGCCGGGCACCTGGCTCTTGTCGTCATGGCGGCGCTTAATACGGCGATCTCCATTTACTATTACCTGTCGGTGGTTCGGGTTTCCTACTGTTCCGATTCGGATGATGTCGAGACGATTCAGGTTGACGGCCTGGTGAAATTCGTCGGCGTTCTGTTGGTGGCGGTTATTATCTTCATGGGGGTTGCGCCCAATACCATCCTGGAGCTTGCCACCGAAGCGGTCCGCAACATCCTTTAAGTAACCGGCGCGGCGCGGAAGCTGTGGGGCTCCGGCTCTTAGCCGCATCGGGCCAGGCCTGAATCGGGACTCCGCCTGGTTTCCCGGCCGGGATCTTGAACATCGGTAGACGGGCAGAGCAATAACCAAGCAGATTCAGAGCCTTGCGATCCCTTGCCTTTTCCGGGCTCTCCGGTTGTTCCCCGATTTGGTTGGAAATTTCATAACCTCCTGTAATCCTGTGGCAATGCGCTTCTCCGTGGCCGCACCCTCTCTTTTTATCCCCCTTGACATATCAGCATTATTCAGTATATTGTCGTCTTGATGCGGGAATAGCTCAGTTGGTAGAGTACAAGCTTCCCAAGCTTGGTGCCGCGGGTTCGAATCCCGTTTCCCGCTCCAGCTTTTTTTTTTGCGGGATTGTCCGGGGTGATCTTACCGGGCTGTGGACGATATCTTGTCCACGACCGGTTTTGTCGGCCGGTTGCCGGCGGTTGGTTGCGCTTGGGCGCGACCGTTTGAAAATCTTTTCTTGTAAAGGGAAAGTGGGCTGGTTGCCCGCTTTTTTTTTTATATTATGTCAGACTTTGGGACTTATAACCAAAACCCGGTTGTGCAGGCTGTTACCGCGCTGATTGAACCGGTTGTCGATGATCTCGGTTATGAACTGGTGGAAGTTCAGTTCAATCGGGAGCAGCATGGCCAGATTTTACGGATCGTCATCTATCATCCATCCGGAATCGGAATTGATGATTGCGCCCGAGTCAGCCGCGAGGTTGCCCATCTGCTTGAAGTGGAGGACCCGATTGATCAGGCCTTCAGGCTGGAAGTTACTTCCCCCGGTCTCGACTGGCGATTACGGAATGAGCGGGATTTTGTCAGGTTTAAGGGCAAGAAGGTCAGGATTGTCCTTGTCGATCAGCCCGAAGCGATAGTCGGCCTGATCGGTGAAGTTGAAAACGGTGAAGTGGCCATTGAATCGGAAGGTTGTCGCAAGCTGGTCCCTTTTGCATCGATCAAAAAGGCAAAACTTGTAATTGAATTTTAAATCTCGCTATACTACTAGGCGAGTCGCATCTTCGGAAAGGGTATATCCGGAATGACAAACGTTTTTTTGGAGATAGATTATGTTTTCTGAGTTGAGCAGAATTGTTGACCAGATCAGCAGAGATAAAGGGATTGATAAAAATCAGCTTATTGAGAGCCTGGAAGAGGCGGTAATGCAGGCGGCCAGGAAAAAATTCGGGCAGCGCCGCGATATGGAGGTCAGGTTCAACGAGGAACTTGGTGAAATCGAATTATTCCAGTTTCGCACCGTCGTTGATAAGGTCGAGGACGATCAGACCGAAATTTCCCTTGATGAGGCCCAGGCCCTGGACCCTGAAGTCGAGCTCGGTGATGATATCGGTTCGAAGATGGAAAATGTCGCCGAACTGGGACGGGTTGCCGCTCAATCCGCTAAACAAGTCATCATACAGAAGATGAAGGATGCCGAAAGCGATGTCATTTACGAGATGTATAAGGGGCGGGAAGGCGAAATCGTCAATGGCATCGTGCAGCGCTTTGAACGGGGCAGCATCATCGTCAATCTCGGCCGGACCGATGCGGTATTGCCGGCCAGCCAGCAGATGCCCAGAAGATCCTATCGCCCCGGGGACAGGATCAGGGCCTATCTACTGGAAGTAAAGCATACCACCAGGGAGTCTCCCCTGGTTCTGAGCCGAACCGTGGATGATTTTCTGGCCCAGCTCTTCGCCGAAGAGGTCCCGGAGATCGCCGAAGGGGTGGTTAAGATCATGGGAGTTGTCCGGGAGCCCGGATCAAGGGCCAAGATCGCGGTTTCCTCCTCTGAATCCGATGTAGACCCGGTTGGCGCTTGTGTGGGCATGAAGGGCTCCAGGGTTCAGAACGTGGTTCAGGAGTTGCAGGGCGAGAAGATCGATAT
>JBHEOZ010000215.1:0-276 GCA_046260555.1 Desulfurivibrionaceae bacterium | reverse complement strand
ACGCACTGGCCCCGGCCCAGATTTCCCTGGTAGTTGTCGATGAGGCCCGGAAAACGCTTCTGGTTGTGGCCCCCGATGATCAGTTGTCCCTTGCTATCGGCCGCCAGGGCCAGAATGTCAGGTTGGCCTCCAAGCTCCTGGGCTGGAACATAGATGTCAAGGGCGAGCAGAAATACGCGATGTCCCTGGATGACGAGTATCAATCCCTGCTGGCGGTAGAGGGTGTCGACGATAAACTGGCCGAGAAACTTTATGATGCCGAGATCACCTCGAGCG
>JBHEOZ010000214.1:400-3559 GCA_046260555.1 Desulfurivibrionaceae bacterium | reverse complement strand
ACCATGCACAACAGCCAGGACGGCGCCGCCGAGGTTATAGTCGACCCCACCAGCTCCATAAACATTGGCTGGCAGGCGGACGGGACTTTTACCGGAACCGCCGAGGTCTCCTCGGCCCAGGACTATCTCCTGAAAACCGACTGCGTCGGCTGCCATTCCTCTGGATCTACCTCAAGAATCATCCAAATGGGCGGTGCCACCTCCGGATTCAAGGTGCCGATTGTCTGGAATCACGGCGATACCGCTAATCCGGCCAGCGACCTGGCCGGGGGTAATTTCTCCTATGTTGTCGCTGATGAAACAAAGGGCCATAACGTTCTTGGCATAAGCGCGCCGGACACCCTTTTAGACCGCGCGCCCGGCACCGCCTCCGGCGTCTGCGGGGGAAGCTGCCACGAGAGTCTGGCCATCAACATTACGGATCCACTGGCAATTCCCGAATCCGGAGCCAGTGAAAACGGCTGTCAGGGCTGCCACCTCTGGACCGGCCATCATGATCCCATGGTCGCCAGCGGGACCGGCCCCGGCAATGCCTACCGTTTTCTCGGCGGCCATGGCGGAGACGGATTAAAGTTGCGGGTTGACAACTCGGCAGATGGCGGTGCTAGTATGGAAGGGGCTGAATGGGGAAAGGCCGGGACCGAGGCGAACATATATAAGGGCCAGGACGGCTCACACCTTCAAGTCTCGACAGATCTTCCCATAGGACGCTTTTGCGCGGGCTGTCACCATAAATTCCATGCGGTGGGCGTGATAGACGACATGCTGGGCGAGGACAATCAGGGCGGTCGTGGTATTTCGGACTCGACTCCCTGGCTGCGGCACCCGACCAACGTGAACATAGGCGACTCTAATGAAACGGGTGGCACGGGTGGCGTGGTCGGCGAGGTCTACGGCGCCGGCTTGCCCCTTGCCCGCACATCGTTTTTCGACCGGGGAACGATCATGGCCGATGACCAGGTGATGTGTCTCAGTTGCCACAAGGCCCACGGCTCCGAATACGCCGACGCCCTGCGCTGGGATTATGATTTAACGATAGCACATAATAATGGAGGCGTCGAGTCCACCACCGGCTGTTTTTACTGTCACCGGACCAAAGACAATCAATAGTTGATTATGTTATTTGCCCCAAAAAAGGACCGGTTCATGCCGGTCCTTTTTTTTGTGGGAGTGAGGTAAGGGCAGGTTCAAGGTTCAAGCTGAAAGATTAATGACGGTGAGAGGGTTTAACGACAGGGGCAAGGGATGTGGGTGAGGAGAAAAGGCTTTTTTGCACCCACAAGGCATAAGTTTCGTTTGCACCCTAAAGGGCACTCAGTTCAGTCCCCCCTTGAGGGGGATAAAAGCAGACAAGCTGCTCAATAAGTTTCCTGATTAGTGCTAATCTTCCGCGATAGTGTTCCGAATACGATGTGTCTCAGTGGCAGTAGTCGCCTTGGCGATGGAACACAGCCCGAAATTATCGTCATTCCGGCATGTTGTTAGCCGGAATCCAGCCTGTCCTCTTCACTGGACCCCGGCTAAAAGCTTGCCGGGGTGACGGCGTGCGGAAGATTAGCGCTAATCAGGTAAACATTTGAGCTAATTAGTAATCGAATCTCAGGGAATAATTTATGCAATACCGGCAACATAATCAACCAGGCTGCGGGGGCTGCCTGTTCATGGTGGTCCTGCTGATCCTGATCACCGGCGGGCTTCCGCTTTTGTTCGATATCCTTGGGGTGGTGTTCTACATCGGTCTTTTCACCCTGTTTTTTATCGCGGCCGCCTTCTGGGGATTTTCCTATTTCGTCAAGCGCCAGATTGCCAATTACGAAAAATCCCAGACCGAAACTCATAACCGCTTCGTCTTCCTGCTGGTCAACATCCTGGTCAATATCGCCGGGATAGACGGTGAGGTGAGCCGCTCGGAGTTAAACGCCATCAATAACTTCTTCCGGACCCATCTTCGCTACAACCAGAGCCAGATGTTCTGGGTTAAGGAGTTGACCAAGGAGGCGATGACCTCCACGGCCAAACTGGAGGAGCTGCTGGCCGATTTCAAGACGAATTTTGCCTATGAACCGCGTCTGATCCTGGTCGAACTGATCTATCAGGTGATTTATTCAAAGCCCGACGTAATCAGTGCCGAACTTAACGCCGCCGAAAGAATCGCCGTGTATCTGGGTCTCAACGCCTATCAGCACCAGGCTATTCACAACAAGTACCGTGGCATGTCCCGTGGTTACGCCGCCGGTGATGAACGCTATTACGGGGTGCTGGGGCTTAAGCCGGACGCCGGATTCGATGAGATCAGAAAGGCTTATCGAAAGCTCAGCAAGGAGTACCATCCCGATAAAGTATCTCATCTGGGCGAGGAGTTCAGGCGGGTTGCCGAGGAAAAGATGAAGGAGATTAACGAGGCCTACAATCATCTGAAGAAAAAATTCAATTGATTGTTGCCGGCAAAGTGAAGAATAAAGCCGCAAAAGTTCTGGCTCTGGAGCCTTATTACGGCGGCTCCCATCGGAGCTTTCTCGATGGCCTTGCCGGGCGGCTGCCCTGCGGCCTCGAACTGATCACCCTGCCGGCCCGCAAATGGAAATGGCGGATGCGGATGTCCGGACCCTGGCTGGCCTCGAAACTTGCCGGGATAGCCGAGCCGCATAATTACAGCTGCCTGCTCTGCTCGACCTTCGTTGACGTGGCCACTCTGAAGGGGCTGATGCCGGAGTGGGCGGGGCGCCTGCCGCTTCTTACCTACTTTCATGAAAACCAGTTTGCCTACCCGGTTCGCTTTGCAAACGACCGGGATCTCCACTTTTCCCTGACCAATCTCACCACGGCCCTGGCCTCGGACCGGCTCGCCTTTAACTCCCATTACAATCTGGAGACCTTTCTGGCCGGATCTAGCCGCCTGCTGAAGAAATCCCCCGATATGCCGTTTGCCGGAGTTGAGGAGGAAATCCGGGGCAAGGCGGTGATCCTTCATCCCGGCCAGGATTTCAGTCTGATCGATCAAGCCGCGCCCCCCGCCCGTCAGGATAAGGTTCCGGTAATTGTCTGGAATCACCGCTGGGAGCATGACAAAAATCCGGATGCATTCTTCGAAGCGATCGGCCAGGTGGCGGACCGGGGAATCGATTTTCGCCTGGCGGTCCTGGGCGAACGGTTCAAAAA
>JBHEOZ010000214.1:0-345 GCA_046260555.1 Desulfurivibrionaceae bacterium | reverse complement strand
CCTCGGATTTTAAAATTCGGTTATGCCGAATCGAGGCAGGAGTATGCCGAATGGTTGAAAATGGGGGATGTGACGGTATCCACGGCCGGGCATGAGTTTTTCGGCATTTCGGTGATCGAAGCGGTCAGGGCGGGCTGCCGGCCGCTGCTGCCCGCCCGACTTTCTTATCCGGAACTTTTTCCGGCCGAATTTCTCTATAGCGAAAAGGACCTGGTGCCGAAACTGATCAAATCCCTCGGCCGGGGCGGGTTATCTGCTGAAACTGCCAGGGGATTGACCGAGCGTTTTTCCTGGTCCCGGCTTGATGATGATTACCGGAAATGGCTTTTTGCCGGTGCACCCCCC
>JBHEOZ010000213.1:540-3593 GCA_046260555.1 Desulfurivibrionaceae bacterium | reverse complement strand
ATCGTCCTGGGCGAGGGCGGCCGACGGCAGTGCCAGCAGACCGGCCACAACCAGCGTTGATAATCTCTTAACCATGGTGTGTTCTCCTTGCTTTTTTTTTAAGAGCCGTTTTATCGACCGCCAGGCGGCCAAAATCAACCCGTGTAAATCAGCAGCCCTTCCCGACTGCCAATACCTTTAATCCGTTAATCCTTGCAGATAAACTTCTTGCCGACGCAGTTCATGATCATCTCCAGGGCCGGTTCGGCGACCCAATAGAAGATCTTCCGCCCTTCCCGGCGGCTGTTCAGCAGGCCCCGGTCTTTCAGAAGCCGCAGATGCTCGGAGGCCATGTTGCTGGGGATCCCGCACGCCTCGGCCAATTCCCCGACCGGTCGCTCCTCCCTGAGCAGGATCTCGATAATCCGCAACCGACAGGGGTGCGCGATGGTCCGCAAGCATTCGGCTGCCCTTTCCAGAGCCTCCCTGTCCAATAGTTCAGTTTCTTTTTCCATATTATCTTCGAATATTTCCGCATATCTGACAAGCCGGCAAAGCCGTTATTAATATAGGTTGATACCTTTTTATATCTAACTGTTACGATATGTCAATATAAATTTTCATTCGGCAGACATTTTTTGCCGGCATCGCTAAAAGTCGAATAAACTACCCCGCCGCAAGCGGACGGGGTATTAACTACCGGTCATTCCCGAGGTCTGTTGATCGGGAATCCATGCTTCGGCAGACCTGGATTCCGGCTCAAAAGACTACCGGAATGACAAACGTGGCAAGCCACGGGGTATTAAACCCGAGCTACGCAATAAAACAGAAAGTCAGGCGGATAACACCAGTCAGAAAGCTTGAAAGAGGCGGATCGTATGGACTTGCAGCAGACCATCCGGCATAACTGCGATATCTCCGACGCCCGGGATAACGGGATCTATTCGCTCTGCACCCTGGTCCTCAAACTGCGCAATCTCTACAAGTGGGAACAGGGGCTCGAGCCCTGGGACGAACCGGAATCAAAGGTCCTGCTCGACTGGATCGATGCCAAGGAAAATTACTGGGAGGAGATCGCCGGCGAGGATCTTCTCTCCTTGCCCCTTGCCGGCACCTTGGTCGATCCCTTCAATATTGCCAGGGTAAACCAGGGCTTTCCGGACCAGGAGATGTACTATGGGGCCGGTTACGGCCGGTCGCTGAAGTCGATCTTCTTTCTCGGCGAGGTAAAAAAGCGCCAAACCGTGCAAGGCATCCCGGTCCTGATCCTCGGCCGGGAGAAAATCCGCGAACTTTCCGCCCCCTTCGCCTTGCTCCAGGACGGCGTGATCATCATCCGGCGCGAGCCCCTGCGCTTTTTTATCTGGGACCAGGTCCAGGAGATTCGTGCGGCCTCCCGTTTACCCCTGCGCTTCGCCCTGGAGTGCCACGGAGTCCAGAGCGGTACCGAATTGAATCAACAAGCCTTCAAGAAAAATCTGGATCGGATAGTCGATGAAGAAATTCCCGTCTTCATCCAACACGAGATCGGCGAACTGCGCGAGAAAACCCTGAACAGCGAGGCCGCCGGCAAGCTGATCCGCGCCTACCCCGATTCGGTGATCGAACTGACAGTCCGGGCCGTAAAAGACATCCTGGCCGACACCCATCCCGACGGGATGCTCAGCCATATCATCAACGAGCGCCGCGAAGCCTCCCTCGGCTTCTATCTCGGTTTCCTGGACGGGATGCGCAAGCTGCTCTTCCCCGAAATTATCGAACCATTCAACCGATTCCGGGATGACCGCGACTGGCGGAAAATCGAACGGGCCCGCGACCAGGGCCGGGCCGCCAATCTCCGCCGGGCCGAAATACTTTCCGAAGCCGCCATGGAACTGGAACACCAGGATGCCATGAAGATTAAATGCCGGATCGAAAAGGAAATCCTGAAACCCCTGGAATTATAAACTTTAGGATCCAAAGATTACTCAGCTGAAACTTTTGCAAAGGTATTTTATATAGTGCTCATAAGATGTCATTTCGACCGCAGGGAGAAATCTTGTGGTTAAGGTGCGACAAGATTTCTCACATTCTTTCGAAATGACGGAATAAAGCTTGCCGGCGAGACGGATAAATAAACAGGAAATAATTTTATGGACATGAACACACTGGCGATACTGACCGGCGGGATTCTGGTCGGCGCGGCCGCCTCCTTCACCGGCCTCGGCGGCGGCTTCCTGATGGTGCCCTTCCTTTTATACCTGGGCTTTTCCGCCCAGAAGGCGGTCGGCACCTCTTTTCTGGGCATCCTGATCATTTCGGCCTCGGCCCTCCTGGCCCACAACAAACTGGCCAATGTAGACTATAAATACGGCCTGCTCCTGGGAATCGGCGGCATTATCGGCGCCCAACTCGGCGCCCGGCTGATCGAGCAGGTCTCGACCGAGGGGTTCAAGAAGATCTTCGCCGTGATCCTGGCCGGCCTGGCCGCCTACCTTTTTTTTAAGGAGTAGTCATGTACTTCCCAGTCGCCGACATCACGATCAACCCCTTCCTGCCGCCCCTGGTCGCCTTCGTCATCTCCTTTTTCACCTCGATGGGCGGGGTCTCCGGCGCCTTTCTCCTCCTGCCCTTCCAGGTCAGCATCCTCGGCTTCACCTCTCCCGCGGTCAGCGCCACCAACCAGCTTTTCAACGTGGTGGCGATCCCCAGCGGGATTTACCGCTATATCAAGGAAGGGAGGATGGTCTGGCCCCTGACCTGGGTGGTGATCGTCGGCACCCTGCCCGGCGTCCTGATCGGCGGCCTGGTCCGGATCCGCTACCTGCCCGACCCACGCAACTTCAAGATGTTCGTCGGTCTGGTCCTCCTCTATATCGGGGCCCGGCTGCTGAAAGACATCCTGGCCGCAAAGAGGGCGGCCAACGGCCAGCCTTCCGCCGAAGAGCAGTTCGGCAAACTGGTCCGCGAGTTCCGGGCCAGCCAATCTTCGGAGCCCCTGCCGGTCGTCAAGGTCAGGGAATTCACCGCGACCACCATCTCCTATGACTTCTACGGCCGCAACTTCACGGTCAACACCGTCTTCGTCACCATGC
>JBHEOZ010000213.1:0-454 GCA_046260555.1 Desulfurivibrionaceae bacterium | reverse complement strand
ATCTTCTACCAGGCCCTCGCCCCCTTCTATCCCGAAATGGCGATCGCCCCCGACTGGCTGCTGGGACTGCTCTTCGGCCTGGGCGGCTTCGGCGGCATGTACTGCGGGGCCAGATTCCAGAAGTTCATGCCGGCCAGGATGATCAAATGGATCCTGGCCGCCTGCATCCTGGTTCCCGCCGCTAAGTATATAATCTCGTTTTTCTCCTAGAAAATTATCGCCGGCTGCCACCTCCCTGTTTCCCGGAAAGCGTCTAAACAACTTGGCCTTACTCAGCCGAAGGTTTCGAATATTCTGGCCGGCCGGTTTAACGGTTTCTCGCTTGAGAAGCTGATATCGGTAATGATGAAACTTAACCGGGATGTGGAGATTATGATCAAGAAGAAACCAAGGACCAGAGAGCAGGCTCGCCTGAATGTTGTCTATAGTAATTAATTTACCCGAGGTTAAGGAT
>JBHEOZ010000212.1:0-3620 GCA_046260555.1 Desulfurivibrionaceae bacterium | reverse complement strand
CCTGAAGAGTTATGTATCCGGACGATTTCAAAAATCACGCCCGTCAACAATCTGAACCGGTGCATTACCCATCCTGCCTCTCTTTGGCGACCAGGATTATCTCGATCCGCCGATTCAGAGCCCGACCTTTCGCGGTGTCGTTATCGGCAATCGGATGGTGTTCTCCGTAGGCGACCGCGGCCAGGTTTTCGGGATTTATACCCTTTTCCTGGAGGAATCTGGTTACGTTGACCGCCCGTCTTGCCGAAAGTTCCCAGTTGGTCGGATATTCCCGGGCCAGTGCTCCGATGATCCGGACGTTATCGGTGTGGCCTTCGATCCTGATGTTCTTGTCGGTTACATTTTTGAGAATGTCCACGACCTTCTGCAGCACCGTCATCCCTTCATCCTTGACCTTTGCCTCGCCGGATTCGAACAGAATCGCGTCCACCATATTCACGGTCAGCTTCCCTTTCAGTTCGGAGATCCGCACCTGACCCTGTTCGATTTCGCTTTCCATCATTTCAAGTAATTCTTCATAGGTGCTGCTCACTTCCCGGACTTTCTCCTCTTTCTCGCGCTTGAGTTCCTCTATTTCTTGGCGCAAGCCGGTATTTTGTCGGTCCAGCTCGGCCAGTTGCGCTTCCAGATTGTTGATCTCGGCCTCGCAGGCCGCATTCTGGTCGGCCATCCGCCGGCGGAGGTCCGCGATCACCTCGGAAAGCGAATCGGATTTGGCTTCAAGAATGAGGTTCAGCTGTTTGTTGTCGGCGATAACCGCGTTTTTTTCGAACTCCAGGGCTTCCTTTTCCCTTTGGAGTTCATCCCGCTCTTCCTTAAGCTGGTCATAGCGATTTTGCAGATTTTCAAGTTCGCCGGCCAATTGGCCGGCCTCGTTTTCCATCATCTCGAAAGAGCTTTTACTTACACAGCCCGCGGTCAACAGGGTGAAAACCGTGGTGATGATTACAACCGCTGATCTTAGGGACATAAGGACCTCCGGGAGAATTTATTTGTTTGAGCACAGGATTTCAATGATATAACAGCCTTGGAGATTTAGCATCAAATATCGACAATGGAAACCTTAAATATCCACGAAGATTATTGTTGCCAATCGCCGGTTGCCGGTTATGTTGGCGTCATGCTTAATTCCGGGAATCAAAAAATGGGAAAAGCGTCGCTGCCGTTGTGGATGGTGCACGGTCTGATGTTGTTCGCGGCGGTAATTGTCTCCAGCTCATTCACGGTAGGGGAGGCGATCACCCATGGCCTGGATCCCGCGGTTCTGCTTCTGGTCAGATACACCCTCGCCGCCCTCTGTCTTGCCCCGATCATGATTATGAATAATGGCTTTGGCCTGCCGTCCATGCGGCAGCTGGCCGGTTACGGCATGATCAGCGCCAGCACCGTCGGTTTCTTCTGGTGCATGTTTGAGTCTCTGCGTTATACCACCGCCCTGAACACCAGCGTGATTTTCACTCTGGTGCCGGGGATCTCCGGGATTTACAGTGCACTTTTTCTGGGGGAACGGCTGGGCCGCAATCGTCTCCTGGCCCTTATTTTCGGAATGGTCGGTGCGGTATGGGTTATTTTCCGGGGCGATATCTCCCGCCTGCTTATCCTGGACGTGAACCACGGCGATCTTCTTTTTCTGGCCGGTTGTTTTATGATGGCCGCGTATCCGCCGCTGGTCAAGCACTTTCACCAAAGAGAATCGATGGTGGTCATGACCTTCTGGGTACTTGCCACCGGCATTGTCTGGCTGCTGATGATCTCCTTTCCGAAACTGGGAAACATCGACTGGCAGGGGGTCGAATCAATGGTATGGCTCGGAATCGTCTATCTGGCCATCTTCTCGACGATCATCACCTTTTATCTTACCCACCTTGCCACCGTCCACCTGGGACCGACCCGGGTCCTGGCCTACAGTTATTTTTACCCATCCATTGTCTTGGCGATTGACTGGGCGATGGGTAAGGGGCTGCCGCCGGCGGCAATCCTGCCCGGGGTAGTGGTGGTAACCATGGCGACGGTTGTTTTACAGAGCGGCGTGGCAAAGATCAGGCGGATGTAGACAGACTGGCTCTCCGTATCCCCGAAAGCGGTATACCCTACGATATATCCCCGACAGCACTCGGTGGAAGATTCCGAGCCGGGAGACGGGGCAGGGCAATGCCCCGCGCTGATCCGGGAGAACGGCCGCCGGTCACCCCGCCGCCAACTCGATAAATTTCGGGTTGGCGTGGAGGGCGGATGAAATCTATTCCGATTTTTCCTGACTTTCTTCATAAATCCTGATGATCGTCACCTCTTCCCGGGGTACATCCTTGAATTGGCGGCCGCCGCTTTGGACGGTGGCGGTGGGGGTGGCGGCAATTTTGTCCACAATTTCCATGCCTTCCACTACTTTGCCGAATACCGCGTAACCGAATTCGTGGGGACGGGTGCCGCGGTTATCGAGACTGGCATTGTTGACGAGGTTGATGAAGAACTGGCTGGTGGCGCTGTTGATATCACTGGTTCTGGCCATGGCGAGGGTGCCGCGTTTATTTTTCAGGCCGTTGGTCGCTTCATTCGGAACCGGGGGCTGGGTCGGAGAGCGGCGTTTCATTCCCGGTTCGAAGCCGCCACCCTGGATCATGAAATTTGGGATGACCCGGTGGAAGATCAGGCCGTTATAAAAGTTCTGTTCGACGTAGTCGCGGAAATTTTCGGTGCTTAGCGGCGCCTCCTGATCGAACAATTCAATCTTGATCGTGCCCATCGAGGTTTCCATGACAATCGGGGATGATTGCCGGGCCGAGTTGCCGGGGGTCGACTCGGCGCCGGCCGCTGTTAAGGGAAACACGAGCAGGATGGCGAAGATGACAGTAAGTTTTCGAATAATCATTAGATTTCTCCCAGGACCTTTGTGTTATGGAAAATCGGTTTCGTTAAAATTTTTCTTACCGGGGCTATATATAGTATACTGAACATCATGATTGCAATAATGTTTCAACCATCTTCAAGTTTATACGGAGATTACACTCTCTACAATTAATGTACGCCTCGCAAATGTTAAAAGAGACAGACCATAAATATAAGCATCGATCTCCCGCCGGTACGGAAGGCCGACAAGCCCTTGAGTCGGATGGCGCCGGCAAAGTGCATTTCGGTAATCTCGAAATGGATCTTCAAAATGTTCATGCCCTGATCGCGATTACCATGCTTGTTGTCATCGCTCTGATTATTTTCCTGCATATCCATAAAAACACCCCCGTCGAACCGCTCTCCGAGATGGATAAAGATAAAACCGCGATTGTCAAGGTTGCCAGCGGTGAGGAAATGATAAAGCTCTTCAAGAAGAACGATCTTTGGGAATTAGGCGATAACGGCGCGGTAGCTCCGCTGTTGCTGGCGTCCTATCCGGACAATCTCGATGAATTCGACATTGATGTAAAGAAAAAGCTCTTTTTCCACGGTTTGCTGCCGATTGCCCTGACCGCTCTGGAGGAGATCAACCATGAGAAAAGAGGGCTGCACTCTATTCTGGCTAAATTTTCCGGAGGATACCTGGATCTGGTTTTTTCGGACGATTACGCGGTCTGGGGACGATTCCTGACCACTGACGAGATCGATTTCGTCTTCGCGCTGACCCGCAA
>JBHEOZ010000211.1:0-3625 GCA_046260555.1 Desulfurivibrionaceae bacterium | reverse complement strand
GCGAAACGTTAAACTCGCGCCCCTCGATATATTCCTCGACCAGCAGCGGCCCGAACCGGCGATAATAATCGTGCAGGGTTTGCGCCAGCCCTTTGGCGCCCGGGATAATCGACTCCTGCTCGATGCCGATACCGGCATCCTGCCAGCGGGGCTTCATGATCAGGGGAAATTTAAGCGCCATCCGCCTTGGCGCCTCGCCGCCATCGAAACCGAAAAAGGCGGCGGTTCTGATCCCGGCGGCTGCCATGAGCCGTTTGACCAGCAGTTTGTCGGTGGAAACGGTCAGGGCCATGGAGGAAGAACCGGTAAAGGGCAGATCGAGCAATTCGAGAACCGCCGCCGGGTGTCCGATCAGCAGCGGATCATCATCAACCGACTCGCAGAGGTTGAAAACCGCCTCGGTTTCCTCCTGCCGTAAACGGGCAACAAAACCGAGCAGGTCCCGGGTAAAAGGGATGGCCACCGGCGCATGCCCCAGTTCGGCTAACGCGGCGGTGACGGCATCGACCTGCACCATGACATCAAGCGATGACTCCCAGTTCGGTTCGCCCCTGGGAATCGGTTGGTTGTGAATGACCGCGATTTTCATGACCGGCCGCTCCGCCGGCCCAGCCCGGTCCGAACCAGGGCGGCGTCGACGATCTCGGTCAGGAGCGCCTGGTAGCTGATGCCGTTTTGGGTGGCAAGGATGCAGAGGTCGGAGTGTTCGGGGTGCAAACCGGCCAGGGGATTGACTTCAATGAAATTAGGCCGCCCCATCGCATCGGAGCGCAGGTCGACCCGGCCGCCGTCCCGGCAGCCCAGGGCGTGCCAGGAGGCCAGGGCCACCGATTCGGCCAATTTCGCCTCCGGATCGGCAACCGGCCGGTATTCCACCAGTTCTTCGCAGTTCTCCTTGTTCTGATAGGAATAGATCTCCGCCTCGGCCTTTTCAAGGAGCATCACCTCCATGACCCCGATGGCGCGGGCGGCGGCGCCGTTGCCGACAATTCCCACGGTAAATTCCCGGCCGGGCAGAAAGGTTTCGACCAGCACGGGCTGGCGATAAGTGGCCAGCAGCTCTCCGCAGACCGCGGCCAGGGCTCCGCCATCCCGGATCTTCGAGGCGCCGTTCACGCCCTTGCCGGTGCCTTCGGCCACCGGCTTGGCAAAAAGCGGGTACGGCAGGGTGATTTTGTCGAGGTCCGCCGGGCTCGCGACCACGGCAAAATCCGGGGTGGCAATGCCCAGGGCCCGAACCACATGTTTGGTCATACCCTTGTGGAGAGTCAGGGCCAGGATCAAGGGGTCGGAAAAAACGTAGGGAATCCGATAACCGTCAAGCAGGGCCGGGACCTGGGCTTCCCGGCCGAAGCCGTGGAGGCCTTCGGCGATATTGAAGACCAGATCCCAGCGCTCTCCGCCCCCCAAACGGTTGACCAGACTCGCCAGATTGCCGATCCGCACCGGTTCATGGCCCATCGCCGCCAGAGCCCCTTCAATGGCGGCAATGGTTGAATCCCGATCGAACTCGGCGGTCTCGTCCTCGGAATAACCGGCGGCCAGATAGTCCGAGCGCAGATCATAGGTCATGCCGATCCGCATCATGCCTCCCCCCCTGTCCCGACCGGGACGACCCCTATCACATCAGGGTATCGATAGATTTTGCCTTCATAATTGCGGATCAGGAGATCGGTCCCTTCCCGGCCGACCACGGTTTCCGGCAGCAGCGGAATCTTGCCGCCGCCGCCAGGGGCATCGATCACATAATTGGGCACCGCATAGCCGGTGGTGTGGCCACGGAGCCCCTGATAGATCTCAAGTCCCTTGGCAACCGGAGTCCGGAAATGGGCGGAACCGGTGATCGGATCGCACTGGTAGAGGTAATAGGGTTTGACCCGGTTCTTCACCAGTCCCTGCATCAAGGTCTTCATGGTTTCCACCGAGTCGTTGATTCCGGCCAGCAGCACGGTCTGGCTGCCCAGGGGAATGCCGGCATCGGCCAGCCGGGCCAAGGCCGCGCCGACCTCGGGGGTCAGTTCGTCCGGATGGGTACAGTGGATGCTCATCCACAGGGGATGGTATTCCTTGAGCATCGCGACCAGATCCGGGGTGATCCGCTGGGGTAAAACGATGGGCGCCTTGGTGCCGATCCGGATCAGTTCGACATGCTGGATTTTCCGGAGCCGGCTCAGCAGCCACTCCAGATGATGATCAGGGATGGTCAGGGGATCGCCGCCGGAAATCAGGACGTCCCTGATTTGCGGGTTGGCGCTAATATAGGCGATGGCCTTCTGCCAGCGCGCCTTGCTGGTCCCGGCCCGTCGCCCGACCATTCGCGATCTCGTGCAGTAGCGGCAGTAACTTGAACAATAATCGGTCACCAGAAACAGGACCCGGTCCGGATAACGATGAATCAGGCCTGGTACCGGGCTGTGGCCGTCTTCGCCGAGGGGATCGTGTTCCTCGCCCGGGGAAAGCAGGAGCTCCCCGCTGGTGGGAATCATGGTCCGCCGAAGCGGCTGTTCGGGATTATGGGGATCAATCAGACTGGCGTAGTAAGGCGTAATCGCCAGGGGCAGCGACCTGTCGTTAAACTGCATGGCCTGGCGCTCGTTGTCGGAAAGATCGACGATCTTCACCAACTGTTTCAGGCTGGTAATCCGGTGCCGGAGCTGCCACTGCCAGCTCTGCCAATCGTTTTCGGTAGCGGTGGGGAAAAATCTCTGTCGAAATGACTCGGGGAAATCGTTTGGGGCGGCGGCGACGGACGCCCCGGAATACGCACCGGTCGATGGAGGTTCATCCGGTTCATCGGCATCCAGACGGCGACGGCTTGGGGGTTCTTCCGGTTCGGCTGCGGACGCTTCTTTTAGTTTCATCCTTTCTCCTTAATCCATTCAGTTCGTTATCGTGACCTGGCGGCCCCCTCAAATCGCCGGGCCAGTGAAGAATACGGAAAGCCTTGGCATTGCTCTTGATCCGCTGATTTGCCTTAAACTCACCGCAACGCAACGCTTGAAAAGCGTGAAATGATGATCGCGAATAACCAACCGTAATTCCGTTGAAAATCAAACGGCCCATCCGAGCCGAAAATCACCATCTCAATCCCCCTTATGCATACGTTTCAGAAAAGTGTCAAATAAAAAAACTCCGCCGCGAAAAATAAATCCCCTGACCATAATCACCGGTCTCGCCAAAAACCGGTTTACCCCCCCGTGACTAACTGATCACTTCAATTCTTACTTTTACGGTTCCTCTGTCAAGGTCCCCGATTTTCGAGAAGGCGGCTCTTGTAAGATCGATGATTCTGCCTTTCACGTAAGGTCCCCGGTCGGTGACCGTCACCGTTACCGATTTGCCGTTTTTTATATTTATCACCCGAACCCTGGTTCCGAACGGCAAGGTTCGGTGCGCCGCCGTCTTTGCCAGGTTATTTCAAGCGGGGCAGAGGGGGGGCCGGGGGCAGCGGCAGCCCGTTTTTTTTATGCACATCTAAAATCTTTCTGTTGGCGTCATCGATTTTGATTATTTCGCCTTCAATCTGTTTGTATGAGACCCCGGGGGGAAGGGGAGGCAGGGCCACTCTGACATCGCGGGGTACCGGCTGGAGCTGGATGTAAATATCGTCGTCGAGATATTTTCC
>JBHEOZ010000210.1:433-3634 GCA_046260555.1 Desulfurivibrionaceae bacterium | reverse complement strand
GCTTAATATATTCCCTCTTTTGCGGCCCGCTCCGTAACCAGTCACGGGATAAGCCACCCATGATTGTCAATCTCCTCCCTGCCTACCATTCATAATCATCGGGGATGGGGAATTCCGCATATGGATCGTTGGGATCCAGGGGCTGGTTGTCGTTTAAGACGAGCAGGGCCTCCGGACGGCGATCCTTTATTTTAACGGCGGTTTCAGCCGGAACCACTTCATATTTTTCTTCAACCTTGACGATTCCCAGGCGGCCGCTGCTCAACTGGTCGATGATCGCTTTTGGGAGCGACATTTTCTTGATCTTGTTGGCGTCGGCAAAATGAAAGGGGATGTCGCCCCTGGTCTCCTTGACCCGGTTGCTCTCGGCCAGCTGTTTGATCTGGGCGGCAATTTCTTTCTCCCTGGCGATCAGATTGCGCTGGGCGTTGCTTTGCCGGATTTGTTCCTTCTCCTGCTGCTGGGCAAGCTTTATCGCCGGATCTTCGGGGTTTGGCCCCTTGCGCCGGCGCAGTTCCTTCTGTTTTTTATGCTGCTCGATTTTAGCCTTGCCCACCTGTTTCTTGTTGACCAGGCCGGCCTTTAAAAATTGATCCTGGAATGGATTAGCCATCTTTTCTCCGCTCTCCGGGTGATTTCTCCGCCCCACAACGATCCCGGGTAAGGCTGGTTTGCCGTTGTCCGGCAATTCTTAACTGTTTTCGTGGCAGGACGGAAACGGGCCACTATTTATATAATTAATGGAAAAAGGATTGCTTCGGCGTTTTGCTCTCGCAATGGCGTCGAGTAAGACAGTTTTTGTTAGTTTATCATCTCCATGAATAACAATTGCAAAATTATAAGCGTTTTCAGGCCCGATGTCATCTTTTTGCCTGCAAAAAAGGTGTTGGCGGCTAGGGGCAATGGCTTCCATTTTTAAGATCCTGGGCACTGAAAAAGATCAGTACACTCTTTCCCGAAAGTCTTCTCCGCCGGTAATTGGGGGGCGCCATTTGATTGGGATTAACTGTTCGGATTTTACCTGCTAAAAAAAAGTTTATGGCTGACATGTTCTTTTTGATAACCTGATAAAGAAGAGATGCTCCGGGGCTTCGCACGTCAGAAGAAAAGGAGGTGCACCAATGGGTAAAAAGAAGGGGTGGAGGATCTGGCTGATCGCCCTCGTCATCGTGGGAGCCGGTATTGTTGCCGCGATTTTCCTGGCGTTGGGGCCTCCCGATCTCCTGGCAAAATCGGAAACGCCCGATTTTTGTGCCGGCTGCCATGTGATGGAGGCGCAGTACGAGGCCTGGGCCCATGCCGGCGCTCATCGCCGCAAGCTATGTGTGGACTGCCATCTGCCGAACCAGAACATCGTACTGCACTATCTCTGGAAGAGTATCGACGGCATCAAGGATGTTCTGGTTTTTTATTCCGGCCGGGTGCCCGAACGGATTGAGATCAGCGGGCATGGCGAGGAAGTGGTGCAGGAGAACTGTATCCGCTGTCATGAGTTCATGGTTGCCCGGATTGATCAACAACGTCTCTGCTGGCAATGCCATCGCCGGATTGCGCACAGGGGAGTCGGTCAGATTCAAACGCGGTAAAGCACGCCAAGCCAACATAAGGAGGAGAATATGCGGAAGAAAACATTGTTGCCCCTGGTTTTGATGGTAGCCGGCGGGGTGCTGTTGGGCGGCTGCGAGGCGCCCGAAAAAGTCGATGCTGTCCGGCCTGTGCAGATTGCCGAAGGCGAAATCGATCCGGCGGAATGGGGCAAGGCCTACCCCATCCACTATGATCTGTGGAAAAAAACCGAAGAGCCCACCGAGGCCGGCAAGAGCAAGTACAAGAGGGGTTTTGACGCGGACGGCCTCACCTACGACAAGCTCTCGGAGTTCCCGTTCATGGCCCTGCTCTTCCACGGCTGGGGTTTCGGGGTCGAATACAACGAGCCCCGCGGTCATGCCTACATGCTCAGGGACCAGGTTGAAATCGACCCCTCCCGCGTCGGGGCCGGCGGCGTCTGCCTCACCTGCAAGACCCCGTACGCGCCCAAGTTGGAAAAGGAGAAGGGCTTCGATTACTACAGCAAGTCCTGGGCCGAGGTGCGCGATACGATCCCCGAGGAACACCGGGATCTCGGGGTTGCATGTATCGATTGCCACGACAACAAGGACATGTCGCTCAAGCTCTCCCGTGAATTCACCCTGGGCAAGGCTCTTGAGAGGATCAACGTCGACCGCGCCGAGCTCAGCCATCAGGATATGCGCAGTCTGGTTTGCGCCCAATGCCACGTTACTTATAACATCGAGAAGAATGAGGAGATGAAATCGGTGGGGGTCTACTTTCCCTGGCATGAGAGCGCCTGGGGTGATATCTCCGTGGAGAATATCATCAAGCAGATCCGCGGCGACAAGTCGGTGGGTGAGTGGACCCAGAAGGTTACCGGCTACAAAATGCCCTTCATGCGCCACCCCGAGTTCGAGCTCTTTTCCAGGAACAGCGTCCATTGGATGGCGGATGTGGCCTGCGCCGACTGTCATATGCCGTATGTCGGGGTGGGCAGCAGCAAGTTGTCCGACCACCGGGTGACCAGTCCCCTCAAGAGTGACTTGCAGGCGTGCCGGCAATGCCATAGCGAGACCCCCGACTGGCTGCGCCGGCAGGTGATCGCCATTCAGGATCGCACTGCCTCCCTGTTAATCCGCTCGGGATACGCGACAGCTACCGCGGCCAAGCTTATCGAGAGGGTCCATGCCGTGGAGGCGGAAGGCAGGGAAATCGATCAGGAACTCTACGAGCAGGCCAAGGACTTCTATATGGAGGCCTTCTTCCGCACCCTCTATATCGGGGGAGAGAACTCGATGGGTTTTCACAATCCCACCGAGGCGATGCGGATCCTCGGCGATTCCACCGCCTTCGCCACCAAGTCGGAAGCGCTCCTGCGCCAGGCCCTTACCAAGGCCGGGGTTGAAGTGCCGATCACCGTCAATCTCGAAATTGAAAAGTATCTCAATGAACGGGGCAAGAAAAAACTCATGCAGCAGATGGACGTGGAGTTCCGGGATCCCTTCGGGGTTCAGGACAAGCTGATAGACGTGGATCTTACCTCTAAGTAAAGACACCTTCACATTCACACTTTAAAAGCTCCCGGCCCGGTAATTTTGGCGGGGAGCTTTTTTATGTCCGCCCCGGAGGCAGGACTGAAAAGCTTATGGT
>JBHEOZ010000210.1:0-388 GCA_046260555.1 Desulfurivibrionaceae bacterium | reverse complement strand
CCTGATGAGCCGTTCCGGATCGGCGCCATGCCGATTGATCGCGTATGAGCCGGTCTTACCGGTAAAGGGCAGCAGCAGCATCTGGAACAGGTTGTTCTTTCCGGGGTCGCGGAACTGGGCGAGGCCGATGGTCATTTTTTCATGGCCGAGCACCGGCTGGGCGCGGTAGGTCCCGAAAAAGCGGTCCCACCAGGGGAAGTTGAATCCGAAATTGCTGTTGGTTTCGCGGATGGTGACCGAGTGATGCACCCGGTGCATATCCGGGGTGACCACCAGCATTCGGAGATAGCTGTCGAGTTTTTCCGGCAGCTTCAGGTTGCCGTGGTTGAACATGGCGGTGCCGTTCAGGACGATCTCAAAGATGATCACGGTCAGCACCGTCGGCCCC
>JBHEOZ010000021.1:2342-14475 GCA_046260555.1 Desulfurivibrionaceae bacterium | reverse complement strand
GTCCTGACCCGAAACGGCCGGATCGTTGCGGTCGGCAGCTACCGGGAGCTGCGCGGCGGCGCGGCGGTCGAGGTGGATCATGGCCCCGCCGTCCTGATGCCGGCTCTGGTCAACTGCCACAGCCATCTGGAACTCTCCTATCTGGCCCATCTCGGCCAAGACGATGACCGGCAGAGCGGCGAGATGACCGATTGGATCAGAAAGCTGCTGACCGAAAGGGAAAAGAGGTGCGATCCCGAAGAAATTAAAATGGCGGCCTGGCAAGGTCTGGCCCGCCTCTACGCGGGGGGCTGCCGCGCGGGCCTCGATATCGGCAACCTTCCCGAAAGCCGGGGAATCGCCAGTGATTTCAAGGTAGACTGCCGTTTTTTCCAGGAGATCCTCGGCCTGACCGAAACCGGCATAGAGGCGGGGCTGTCGCTCCTGGCCGCGGCCGAAAACGATCCCGACCTCCGTTTTACCGCCCATTCCCCTTACTCGACCGGACCGGAGCTGATCCGGAAACTGAAAGAAAGGGCGGCTCGGCACGGACATCTATTTCCCATCCATGTCGCCGAATCCTCCGCCGAAACCGCATTCCTTGCCGCCGGCAACGGCCCTTTCCGTGATTTTCTCGAAGAAAGAAGCGCCTGGGACGATTCCTTTGTCAGGCCGGGACTCAGCCCGATAGCCTATCTCGACCGTCTGGGGGTGCTCGACGAGCGCACCCTTTGCGTGCACTGCGTCCAATGCGATGAGGATGACCTTGAGGTGGTGGCCGCCCGCCATAGCGCGATCTGCGTCTGTCCCGGCTCGAACCGCTATCTGGAGGTCGGGAGCGCCCCGGTTCCGCAAATGCTGGCCAAGGGGATCCGGGTGGTCCTCGGCACCGACAGTCCGGCCAGTAACCCGCATCTCAGCCTTTGGCAGGAGATGCGGGTTCTCCACGAGGAGCATCCCGGTATCGCGCCGGCCGAGATCATCAGGATGGCCGGCCGGAACGGGGCCGAGCTTATGGGGATCTCGGACGAGATCGGCTCTCTCGAACCGGGCCGCTCCGCGAGTTTCCTGGCGGTCAGCGGCGATCCGCCGGAGAAGGCGAATCCCGAGGCGATCCTCGAATGGCTGGTTTCGGCCGGGCTGTCAATTGTAACCGAGTGGGTCGAATAACATGGGCGCTCCGACAAGTCCGGCCCGGATCGGCATGGTCAATTTCATCAATACCGCGCCCTTGTACGAGGTCTGGCGCCGCACGGTCGCCCGGCCGGAATGGCGGATCACCGAAGCGGTGCCCTCGGTGTTGAATAAAATGCTCCACGAGGGCGACCTTGACCTGGGCTTCATCTCCTCCCACGAGTACGCCCTGCATCCCGATAAGTACAGGATTCTCGACGATATCTCCATTTCGGCGACCGGCGCGGTGGGCAGCGTTTTCCTGTTCAGCCGCAAGGATCCCCGGGGACTCGAAGGGGCCAGGATCCTGCTCTCCACCCAGTCCCAAACCTCGGTGTATCTGGTCAGGATCATCCTTGAAGAGTTTTACGGGATCGAACCGGACTATATTGACGGTGCGATAAGCGACCGGGACGGTGATCTCGATGGTTATGACGGGGTGCTGGCCATCGGCGACGATGCCCTGCGGCTCAATGGCGGCGATGAATTTCCGCACAAACTCGATCTTGGCCTGAACTGGTATGAGCAGACCGGGCTGCCCTTTGTTTTCGCGGTATGGGCGGTTCGGGAGAGTTTTTGCCGGACATCCCCGGAAACGGTCGCCGAGATTCACCGGGAACTGTTGCGTTGCATCATCGAAGGGCGGCGGGATCTGCGCACCATCAGTTCCCTGGTAGCGCCGCGTATTCCGATGCCAGCCGAGGATTGTTTCAGATATCTGCAGGGGATCGAGTATGATCTTAGCGCCGCCAAAAAAGCGGGCTTGAAGCTTTTTTGCGAATATCTGCTGAAAAGGGGCGAGGGCAGTGGGGGGTCTTTGCCGCTTAAAATAGCTACATCACCTTTTGGAGTTATTTGATCATCTGGGGTGAGGTTAAGGACAGGTTCAGGGTGAGCGGAACTACTTGTTGATTTACCTTTCGTGCCGGGTTTGTCGAGATGCGCTTCTGTGTTTTTTTACTGGAAATAAGGAATAGAAAATTCAATGAATAATCCTGAAGAAAAGAAGAAATTTGTCAGGGAAAAATTCTCCTCGATCAGCTCCGATTACGATTTTCTTAACTCCCTGCTGAGTTTCCATATCGATCGCTACTGGCGCTGGGTGACTACCCGGATGCTCGGTGAGTATAAGGAAGGCACGGTCCTGGACCTTTGCGCCGGCACCTTGCCGCTCTCCCTGGAGCTGACCAGGCAGGCTCCGGAACGGCGGGTGCTGGCGGTGGACTTCTGCGAGGATATGCTCCGGGCGGGGATGCGAACCATGCCCGCCGACCGGCGAAAGCCGCGGATCATGCCGGTCTGCGGCGACGGCGAGAAGATCCCGGCCGCCAGCTCCAGCTGCTGGGGGATCACGGTCGCCTTCGGGGTCCGGAACCTGGCCAATACCCAGGATGGCTTGAACGAGATGCACCGGGTCCTGAAAAAAGGCGGCAAACTGCTGATTCTGGAATTCTCCCGGCCGAAAAATCCGATCGTCAAACCATTTTACAACTTCTATCTGAATAAAGTCCTGCCCAGACTGGCCGGGCTGGTCTCCGGCGACAAGGAGGCCTATGAGTATCTCGCCAGTTCGATTGCCAAATTTTACGAGCCCGCCGAGCTATTGTCGATGATGGAAAAAGCCGGCTTCAATAACCCTTGGCGGCGGCCCCTGACTTTCGGGATCGTCTCGATTTATGTAGGTGAAAAATGAGCGCTGAAAAATTGATTCTGGCCATCACCGGCGCCAGCGGTTCCCTGCTGGCCATCGAGTTTCTGAAACTGATGCGGGAAAACAATATCGAGATCCACGCGATGATCTCCGCTGCCGGCCGCAAGGTTATGGAACTCGAAGAAGGGGCGGGGCTCGATGAGATCGAAAACCTCGCCGCTGCCTGGTACGATGTCGATGACTTTACCGCCCCGATGGCCAGCGGTTCCGCCCGCTTCGACGGGATGGTCGTTCTGCCCTGCAGCATGGGGACCTTGGCGGCGATTGCCAACGGTTTTTCGGGTAACCTTATCCACCGGGCCGCCGACGTGACCCTGAAGGAGCGCCGCCCGTTACTGCTGGCGGTCCGCGAAACCCCCTTCAACCGCACCCATCTGAAAAACATGCTGGAGGTCCATGATGCCGGGGCGACCATCTGTCCGCCGCTGCCCTCCTTTTATCATAAACCCGAGTCGCTTCGGGAAATGGCGAGAATATTCGGCGGCCGGCTCGCCGATCTTATCGGGATCGAGGTTGAAGGGCAGCCGCGTTGGGGAGAGTGAATATTTCAAAACCATCACGGATACCGAAAAAGCAGGACAAACAATTATGCTCACTAAAATCGCCACCCTGCTTGAGATGATCAAGTTCAAGCATACCGTTTTCGCCCTGCCGTTCGCCCTGATCGGCGCCTTTCTGGCCGGTGGGGGATTCCCGATGCGGCCACCTTCGCCTGGATTATCCTGGCCATGATCGGGGCCAGGACCAGCGCCATGGGCTTCAACCGGATTGTCGACCGCCGGTTCGACAAGCGGAACCCCCGCACCGCCGGGCGGGCGATCCCGGCCGGTACCGTCAAGCTCCGGGAGGCCTGGATCATGGTGATTGTGGCGGCGGCGCTGTTCTTTTTCGCTTGCTATAACCTGAACCGCCTGACCCTGTTGATCTCGCCCTTCGCCCTCGCCCTGACCTTTTTCTATTCGTTGACCAAGCGGTTCACCTGGCTCTGCCATCTGGTCCTGGGGGCGGCCCTGGCCTTTTCGCCTTTGGGCGGCTGGGTCGCGGTCAACGGTTCGTTGAGCGGGTATCCCTATGTGCTCTCTCTCGGGGTTTTATTCTGGGTGGCCGGTTTCGACGCGGTCTACGCCTGCCTCGACGCCGATTTCGACCGCAAAGCGGGGCTCTTTTCCCTGCCGGCAAGATTCGGTCGGGAAGGGGCCTTCAAACTGGCGGTCCTGCTTCATTTCGGCGCTTTCCTCCTCTTCACTTTAACCGGCTACCTGATGGGCCTGCACGCCATCTACTATCTCGGGCTGCTGGTTACGGCGGTCGCCCTTTTCTATCAACACCTGATCGTCAACCCGAAAGACTTGAGCCGGATCAACATGTCTTTTTTCGCGATGAACGGCCTGATCAGCCTTACCCTCTTCGCGGCGACCTGGCTGGATCTCTTGATCTATCAATAGATAGTTAAAAAACTTTCGCCAAGTTGCGGTTGCCTTGAGGCCGAATGGCAGGTATTATCTTTGTGTTTATTGACTGAAACCATGACCCATAACAGCCGGATCTTGACTGATCTTTATTTAACGGGAGAAGAAGCATGAGCGAGAAAATGGTTAAACAGGATTTTATGATAATTGTGGCCCTGGTGGCCCTGGTGGTCGGATTTCTGATCGGGGTGGTGTTCAGCAGCATGCAGGCGACCAAGACCTCCTCGCCGGTTGCCGGCCGGCAGTCCGCGCCTCCTCCCGGCCAGCCCGCCGGCGGAATTACCCCGGCCCAGGCCAACCAGATCCTCGCCCTTGAGAAGGAAGTCGCGGCAAATCCCCAAAACGGCGAGGCCTGGACCAGTCTCGGCCATATCTACTTCGACACCCACCGTTATGCCAAGGCGATTAACGCCTACAATAAATCCCTCGAACTGGCGCCGGATAACCCCAATGTCTTGACCGACCTCGGCGTTATGTACCGGCGCAATAAGCAGCCTGATGAAGCTTTAAAGGCGTTCGACCGGGCGATCGGCATCGCTCCGAGCCATGAGCAAGCACGGTTCAACAAGGGGATTGTCCTGTTGTATGACCTGGGCGACAAGGCCGGGGCCAAAAAGGCCTGGGAAGGCCTTTTGGCGGTCAATCCCGTCGCCATGGCCCCCAACGGACAGCCGGTCAGGGAGCTTATCGACACCATCGAGTGATAGGTTAACCAGACTGGCGCTTAAAAAAAACCGGAGTTGCGGGAATGAAGTTTCCGGCAGCTCCGGTTTTTTTTTGGGGGGGGGGAGGCGGGCGGCGGGCGGAGTATTGACGGCGTCGCAAAAAGTCGTCATCCCCTGTGAAAAAGCAGACCTCACCGTAGGAAGCGGCTTCAGCCGCGAATGGTGGCGGCCGCGCAACAGGAGGGCATTTCCCGGCTGAAGCCTCCTACACCGGACCAGGGAATCCGCTCACCCTGAGCCTGCAAGTTACCCCGTTTATTGCAGATCCTTGCGGATCGAAATATGGAAAGCCGCTCCTTCGCCATATTCGAAATCGGCCCATACGCTGCCGCCGAACTTCTCGGCGATCTCCTTGACAATCGCCAACCCCAGCCCCGAGCCGCTTATGTTGCCGATGGTGTCCAGGCGCGTGAAGAGATCGAAAATGCCTTCGCTATCCTCCTTTTTCATGCCGACCCCGTTATCGGTAACCGTGATGATGTGATGGGTGGCGTCTTCCGCGCAGCCGATGCTGATTTTGCTCAGTTGGGCGCCGCCGTATTTCAAGGCGTTGTCGATGAAGTTTCTCAATACCCGGCTCAATTCGGTCCGGTCCGCCCTGATCGTCGGAATTGACTCCGGTACCGACCATTCGATTACCCGGCTGCTGAATTGCGGTAAAAACTCGTCCTTGATCAGGGCGAGAAGCACTTTCAGGTCGACCGTTTCGATGCGGCGCGGTACTTCGCGGGTTCTGATATAGATATTGATATTTTCGACCAGGGAGTTGATCTGTTCCGATACCCTGACAATCTGATCGCAATACATCCTGGCCTTGTCATCCATGCCTTCCCCGTACTTCCTGGTCAGGAGGTTTACCAGGCCGTGCATGCTGGCTGTCGGGCTTTTCAGGTCGTGGATAATCGTGTAGGCGAATTTCTTGATATTCTCGTGGCTCTCTTTTACAGCCTGCTCGGCCCTGAGTTTTTCGGTGATATCCAGGGCGAGGGACAGCACCATTTCGGGTTTGCCTTCGAGGTCGGTCAGAACGGAGTTGTTCCATTCGCAGGTGATGGTCCGGCCGTCCCGGGTCTTGTTGTCGTTGATGCTTCGTCCGCTCAAGGTTCCATGCAGGAGGGAGTCGGTGACCTGCTTCACCTGCCCCTTGGCCTGGTCCACAACCAGAAAATCGAAGAGATTCCGGCCGAGGACTTCTTCGGCGGGCCAGCCGAACATCCGCTCGGCCGTTTTGTTCCAGTCGGTTATCAGGCATTCGCTGTCCCAGACCACAAAGGCCAGGGGGGCGGTTTCGTAAATGCTCCGGAAGCGCCTTTCATTCAACTTCAACTCCCGGAACATCGATTGGTAGGGGCGGGTGAGACTGGTCTCGATCGCGGCTTTGTAAACGAAATAAAAGGAGAGGATCTTGAGGATATGGCCGCTGAAATTGGCCAGACCGAAGACACTGATATAGAGGGTGAAGGCCAGTTCGGAGGTCACGCTGGCAACCATCGAGGCGATCAGCAACTTATATATCTTCGGATCGAATTCTTTTTTCCTTATGGAAATAGTCAGGATGGCAAGCAGCCAGAAAAAGCAGATCAGATATTCGCTGAGGATTTTAAAAGGGGTCAAGCCGCTCCCCTCGATATAGGCGGCGGGAAATATCTTCCACCGGAAAATAGCCGCGAAGATCAGAAAAGTTATCAGGATGTAGCCGCCGAAGACCGCGCTCAGTTTGAAGCGTTTCCGGAACGCATAGAGGGCGGCCAGGAAGGTGAGGCTTTCCAGGTATCGTGCCGCAATCCACAACTGGGTAGGCAGATCGGCGTCGTAGCCGGGGAAAACCGTCAGCCCCTTGAAGGAGAAGGTGTGGAAAAGATCGAAGATGGCGACGAATAGATAGCCGATCCCGACCAGCAAGAGATAGGGTTGGGTGGAAAATCTCCTCGAATTCCAGGCGATAATGAAGATACAGCAGGCGATGATGACACTGAAAATTTCCGCGAGGCCGTGAAAGAGAAGATAGTTGGTCTCGGAGAGCGTATAGAGTCCGGCGATGATAGGCAGCCAGAGAAGATGTCTGTATTCGAAAAGGGTTTCTGGTTTATGCATGTTCCCTCGCTGTGGCAGGGGTGCCTTGGGTGCGGACAGGCGATATTTAATAAAGGTGGCGACGGCCGATTCGGCGAAAAATTGCTGGGGGATGATTTGCCGGCGTTTCCATAATCATTACTGGAAGAAAATGAGCAGGCCGATAACACAGCAGATTCGGCGCCCTGTGATCGCTCACGGAGGGAGGAATCAGCTGTGCTCCCTGGTCTTCTGGAAGGTTATATCCGGAAAAAGCTCCATGGTCCTTGACAACCGCCATTCGCTGTCGGCCAGATAGGCGAGATGGTCTTCGGCATCCATGGCCAGACTTTTTTGCTGCTTGGCCGTGAACGCCGCCAGTTTTTTCCGGTCATCGCAAGTGATCCAGCGGGCCGTGCTATAGTTGATCGGCTCGTAGATCGCTTCAACCCCGTATTCAGACTTGAGTCTGGCCATGGTCACATCGAACTGCAGGACCCCGACCGCGCCGAGGATGAAATCGCTGCCCTGGATGGGCCGGAACAGCTGGACGGCGCCTTCCTCGGCCAGCTGGATCAGCCCTTTGTTGAGCTGCTTGATCTTCAGGGGGTCCTTGAGGATGACCCGGCGGAAATGCTCGGGGGCGAAGTTCGGGATGCCGGTAAACTTAAGGGGTTCCTTGTCGGTGAAGGTGTCGCCGATCTTGATGGTGCCGTGGTTATGGATGCCGATAATATCGCCGGGGAAGGCTTCTTCGACATTGCTGCGGTCCTGGGCCATGAAGATGGTGGCATTGGCCAGGGCGATCTCCTTGCCGAGCCGGTGGTGCCTGACTTTCATGCCGCGGGTGAATTTGCCCGAGCAGATCCGGAAAAAGGCGATCCGGTCGCGGTGGGCCGGGTTCATGTTGGCCTGGATCTTAAAGCTGAAACCGGAAAAGGATTCCTCTTCGGGATAAACCACCCGTTCGGCGGCGGGCCGGGGACCGGGGGCGGGGGCAAGTTCGACGAAGGAATCGAGCAGCTCCTTGACCCCGAAGTTGTTGATGGCGCTGCCGAAAAAGACCGGAGTCTGCCCGGCCTTCAGGTAATCATCATGGGAGAAGGGGTTGGCGGCTCCTTCCAGCAGTTCGATATCGTCACGCAGTTGCCTGGCCTGATCGCCGAGCAGTTCATCCAGTTGCGGATCATCCAGTCCCTTTACCACCACGCTGTTCTGGGGCATGGTATCCCGGCCGCCGCTGAACAGGTGCAGCTCCTGCCGGTGAATATTGTAAACCCCCTTGAAGCTCCTGCCCATGCCGATCGGCCAGGAAAGCGGGGTGCATTCGATCTGGAGCTTATCCTCGATTTCGGAGAGAATATCGAGGGGCTCCATACCTTCCCGATCAAGCTTGTTGATAAAGGTGATCACCGGGGTATTGCGCATCCGGCATACTTCCATAAGCTTTTCGGTCTGGGCTTCGACCCCCTTGGCGTTGTCGATAACCATCAGGGCGCTGTCGACGGCGGTCAGCACCCGGTAGGTATCTTCCGAAAAATCCTGATGGCCGGGGGTGTCGAGGAGGTTGATTTCGTAGTTCCGGTAGTTGAACTTCATCACCGATGAGGTTACGGAGATGCCGCGTTCCTTTTCGATCGACATCCAGTCGCTTACCGCGTGATTGGCGTTTTTTCTCGATTTGACGGCGCCGGCCATCTGAATGGCGCCCCCGAACAGTAATAATTTTTCAGTCAGGGTTGTTTTACCCGCGTCGGGATGACTGATGATCCCGAAGGTCCTGCGTCGCTGGATTTCTTTTTTTATTCTGCTGCTCATTGGGTGCTCGCTATAACTCTAGATAGGATTAGTTAGTGCCTGTCCATAAATGGTCTTTTTGCCCGATAACTTCGTCGCCGCGGAGTTGGAAAGTGCTCACGTACTCAAGTACGCTGCGCTTTTCCAACATCCTTGCTTCTCGTTCTCGGACAAAAATCCTCATTTCCGGACAGACACTAGTTAGACCAGGAATTAAGTTGTTCGGGAAGGGGACGCTTACATCTGAATTCCGAAGGGTTCCATCTTGCTGGCAATTAACAACGTATTATAAACCATTATCCCGGATATTGCATGTATAGTTCATATTTTTTGCGAAATTTCCGGCCGCTATTCCATCGGGCCGGGTCCTGCCGGATGTACATTCTTTGCATATTTTCAGGTATTTGATTATAGTCGCTACTCCTGCTTGTCGGCGGAGTTCTGGTGTCCGGCTATGGTAATTACAAATCGATAAGGCCAAGACGACCAACAGCCGTCAGGGATTTCAGGTAAGTAGATGATTGCCCACGATGCACAGGAAAACAGAGGTGTGCAATGCCGGGGTTGCGGCACCTGTTGCCGGCAGGGCGGCCCCGCCTTGCACATCGAAGATCTTTGCCTGATCGAGCAAGGCATTATGGGATTTGGAGAGCTGGTCACGATCAGGCGGGATGAACCGGCCTATAATCCCTGTCATGAAAAAGTTTTGCCCAGCGCTTCGGAATTTATCAAGATCAAAGGACGCGGCAAGAGCTGGAGTTGTCTTTTCTTTGACGATAACGGCAACAGCTGCTCCGTTTATCGCAATCGTCCGCTGGAATGCCGTCTTCTTTTCTGCCGGGATACCGGGCCGCTGTCGAAAATAATCGGTGAGGATCTTCTGGCCAGGCGAGCGCTTCTGGCGGAAGACGATCCGGTCCTTGACCTGGTTGAGCGCCAGGAGCAAGAGTGTTCTTATGGTCTGGTCAATAATTTGTTGACTGAAGAGGGCCTGGTTCGGGATGATATCGAAGCACGATTGACTGAGCTGGTTGGCCGTGATCTTGCTGTCCGGGATTGTTTTCTGCGAACTTTCCCCGGCCGCCAGGGCGAGGAGTTGTTCCTGTTCGGCCGGCCGCTTTTTCTGGTCCTGGCTCCATATGGCTTCCGGCTTTGATGGCGTCGCAAAAAGTCGCCAGCTCCTGCGTTGCTGCAAATTGTCTCGTCATTGCAGCGTACTGAAGTACGCTTCATTCCTCGAAATTTGCGCGCCTTGGATCTGACGATTTTTGCTTAGCCATCCTCTTTTTGACGCGAACTCAGGATTATTGTTAATTAGGGGCCGTTAAGAAATAACCTGAACTTTTTATCCATTTCTTTACGGCCCCTTATGCCGTTCATGAACAAAAAAAGTATGATTTATTTTTGAACGACGGCTTAGTTGTTTTAAAGTCTTTTGCCTTGACCTTTTCAGGTCTTATTTTATGTTGAACCGTTCACCGGGGCGGTCGCCAAAGTATCCAAAACCGCCGGACTGTAACCGTTCAGCAGTGGTGCAGATTTGGACAAGCGGACCGGTGCCGCGTACCTCGTGTACGTAAGCCGGGCCGATCGTCCGAAGATGCGGTGCTGCTGAACGGTTACCTTTTATGTTGAAAAGTTTTCACCTCGTTCAGGATTAATTTTTTATTCGGAATAATCTTATGAAAGGCAATGTCAAAAGAGATCTGATCGGCAATGAAGGAATGTTGCTTCTGGACACCATTCGTCGGTTGATTCGCCGCAATGCGGTCGAAAATCTGATGAAACTGATTGCCAAGACCCATCCCGCCGATATCGCCTGGGTATTTCGCCACTTTGCTCCCAACGAACGCAAGTTCGTTTTCAATATCATTGCCCAGACGGACGCTCTCGGGGAGTTCCTGAGCGAACTCGATCAGGCGATCATGCTTGACATGGTCGGCGATCTGACCCCGCAGTTCATGGCCAACATCATCAAGGACATGCCTTCCGATGACGCGGCCGATATCCTCGAGGTGCTGCCGGAAGAGTTCGCCAATGACATTCGCCGATTAATGGGCCGGGAGGATCGGGCCGAAGTTGACGATCTCCTTCAGTATCTGCCCGACTCCGCCGGTGGCCTGATGTCACCTGACTTCATGGCCCTTGATGAAGATTTGAGCGTCGGTGACGCCATTCGGAAAGTCCAGGAACGCAGCGAAGAGATGGAGATGGCCTTCTATCTCTATATCACCCACGGCGACGACGGGCAGCTCTGCGGAGTGGTCTCGTTAAGGGAACTGCTCATGCATCCGCCGTATCGTCTGCTCAGAAACATTATGAACCCCAACGTCGTCGCGGTTACCACCGATACCGATCAGGGCGAGGTGGCCCATATTGTCGCGCAATACAATTTTCTGGCAATTCCGGTAGTCGATTCAGCTTATCGGCTGATCGGTATCGTTACCGTCGACGATATCATCGATGTTATCCGCGAGGAGGCCACCGAGGACTTCCTGCAGATGGCCGGCGCCGGTAAGGATCGGGAGATTCTCCTGAAATCGACCATCGATAATGCCATGACCAGGGCGCCCTGGTTGTTCGCCAGCTGGCTGGGCGGGATTATGGCCATGATGATCATCGGCTTTTTCGAGGAAGAACTCGCCAAGGTTCTCGCCCTCGCTTCCTTCATCCCCATCGTTATGGGCATGGGTGGAAATATCGCCACCCAGTCCAGTACTATCGTAGTGCGCGGGATCGCCACCGGCCGGATTAATATGCAGGAAATGACCAAGGTTATTTTCAAGGAGATGCGGGTCGGCATCCTGCTCGGCTCCTTTTACGGGGTCTTGCTGGGGGTTCTGGCCTTTTTCGGATATAGCGAGCATGCCAATCTGGGAGCGGTGGTAGGGCTCTCCGTCCTTTTCGCCATGACCCTGGCCTCCACCGTAGGCACCCTGGTGCCGCTCCTGCTCAGAAGACTTGATGTCGATGCCGCTATTGCCACCGGTCCCTTCGTGACGACCGCCATCGATATTCTCGGCGTGTCGACATATTTTCTGATCGCCAAGTTACTTCTGGATATCTAAAATCGTTATGCATAATCAAGATGTACCGCCCCGGCGGCGGTTTCGGCCATTTTTAATCATCGTTCTGGTCCTTGCCGCCGCCCTGTTGGTTTATTATGACCAGGTGAAGCGTCCGGTTTTCGACCCGGATGCCAAACCCCGCGTCGTCGTCCCGCGCGG
>JBHEOZ010000021.1:0-2332 GCA_046260555.1 Desulfurivibrionaceae bacterium | reverse complement strand
ATTTGACCGCCAATGAACATAATACCATCGAACTTTTCAAGGCTACTTCGCCTTCGGTGGTTTTCATCAGCAGCGTTGAGATGCGCCGCGGGCTGTTCAGCCTCAATATCTATGAAATTCCCCGGGGCACCGGTTCCGGATTTGTCTGGGACAACCAGGGACGGATCGTCACCAATTACCATGTCATCGGCGATGCCTCCAGGGTGGAGGTCACCCTTAGCGATAACACTACCTGGAAAGCCATCCTGGTCGGCACCGCCCCGGACAAGGATCTGGCCGTTCTCCAGATTTCCGCCCCGGCCGGTCGCCTCCCGCCAATCGCCGTCGGCGATTCCGAAACTCTTATGGTCGGGCAAACGGTTTACGCCATCGGCAATCCTTTCGGCCTTGATCATACCCTGACCGCCGGGATTGTCAGCGCCCTCGGCCGGGAGATCAAGGCCGTTAACGGCCGGACTATCCAGAATGTCATTCAAACCGATGCGGCGATCAATCCGGGTAATTCGGGCGGGCCGCTGCTGGACAGTTCCGGCCGGCTGATCGGGATAAATACGGCGATATACAGCCCGACCGGCAGCAGCGCCGGCATCGGTTTCGCGGTGCCGGTTGAAACGATCAACCGGGTGGTACCCCAGATCATCAAACACGGCAAGGTCATCAGGCCGGGGCTCGGGGTAACTCTGGCCAATCGCCGTATCGCCGAGCAGCTCGGCATTGAAGGGGTGCTGGTTATCAATGTCGAGTCGGGCAGCTCGGCCGAAAAGGCGGGAATCCGGGGGACTTCCCAGGTGCTGGGCGGCATAGTGCTAGGCGATATAATCATCGCGGTCAACGGCAACAAGGTTGACGACTACGATGGACTGCGCAACGAGCTGGACAAGTATGAGATCGGCGACAAGGTGAAATTGATCGTCATTCGGGATGAGCAGCCCCTGGAGCTGGAAGTCGTCCTGGAAGAGGTTTCCTAGATGCTCTGGTGGACCAAGGCGATCAGGAGCCTGATCTCCTCGAACGAGGGCGAACGTCTCGACCTCTTCAGGATTTTCCCGGGGGTTCGAAGATTTCTGGCCGCCCGGCATCACTACGCCTATTTGCGGACAGGCGGCGATATACTCTTCATTCTGATTGTGATTTCGGGCCTTTTCGGACCCCGCGATCCGTCAAGCAATATCGCGGTTTTTCTGTCCTGGGGGGTACTCTGGCCGGCCATTGTCCTGAGCTGGTTCTTTGTTGGCCGCATGTGGTGCGGCATCTGCCCTTTTCCGGGTCTGGGCGTCTTTCTGCAACGACGGGGCCTGACTCTTAACCTGCCGGTGCCGAAAGTTCTCCAGAAATACGGGGTCTATACTTCCGTTTTCCTTCTGGCCCTGATCATCTGGATCGAGGTGGTCGCCGGGCTTGACCGCTCGCCGGTCGGCACGTCCTTATTTGCGTTGTCGATTACGGCGGGCGCCACCCTGTTAGCCCTACTCTTTTCCGGCCAGTCCTGGTGCCGGCATCTCTGCCCGTTGGGAAGAATCAGCGGAGCGGCGGCAACCCTCTCAATCACCGAATTCAGGCCCGACCATGACAGATGCCGGGTCTGCAAGACCTTCGCCTGCAAAAGGGGGATGGACGGCAAAAGAGGCTGCCCGGTCTATCTGGGCGCCTACAGCGTCCAGAATAACCTTCATTGCCTGGTCTGCGGGCACTGTCTGGCCCTTTGCGATCTTGATTCCCCCCAGCTGCTGCTGCGCAATCCCTATTCCGAATTGATCCGCAACAAGGGGCGCTACATCACCTGCTTCTATATAGTACCTTTTCTGATCGGCTCCCAGCTGGCCCGCTTTTTCAGGCATAAGGAGGCTTACGGTTACTTCAGGTCATGGCTGAACCTGCCCGACGCCATGACCTTCAGCCTCTTGCTGGTAGTGGGTTTTGTCCTGATTCTCGGTCTGATCAAGTTTGGTTCGCGACTCTTCGGAATCAACGAGGATCCGATGTTCGGCAAGTTCTCGCCATTGGTGCCGATCCTGATTCCCATGGCGTTCACCGGAGAACTGGTCTATCGTTTATCTTATTTTGCCGACGGGGTGGGCGGTTTTTTCCCGACGATCGGCCGGCAATTCGGCCTGGAATATCTTAAAAAGATGTATTTCAGCATCCCTGATTTTCCGGTGCAGATTCTTTCCGCGTTTTTTTTGCTGAATGGCGCCATTGCCGGGGTCTATATCCTCTGGCGGATGTGTCTGGAAGATTTCGAAGGGATGGTCCGGCTAAGAAATTTTATCGGGATAAACCTGCTGATTGTCCTGATCCTGACCGGTTATCTGGCCGTGATCTTCTAGTACCC
>JBHEOZ010000209.1:439-3657 GCA_046260555.1 Desulfurivibrionaceae bacterium | reverse complement strand
CGGGAAAATGAACCCTGAGGAAGGTATTTCTTTCGAGGGTATGGAAATAGAGATGGGTTACGTCATAGTCGGCCCGGAAGTTCTGAAAGAAGGGCCGCACGACTTTGTGCAGTCGTTCTCTTTCCTTGTCCAGGAAGGCGCCCCGCACTTCACGATTCTCGGCCAGTTGCTCCGCCATAAGGTTAAGCATGGCGGCCTCCTTGTATAATTCGCCATAAAAGAGATGATAGGACGAATTCAGATCGGACTGGATCGCGTTGGCCATATGGATATTCTGCACCCAGGAAAGAGAGAGAACGGCAAGGACTATAAAAATTGCCGAGGGAACTATTCCAAGGAACAAAAAGTGCTTCAATGTGTTAAACGGCCGATTTGCTTTCATGGTCAATACCTTTCCTTGTTCTACGAATTTTACACTCAACTTCCTGACTCCGCTCTTCCCGGCTCCCGGCTCCCGGTTCCCGGTTACCGGCTCCTGTCCTCTGTCCTCTGTCCTCCGTCCTCTGATTCGCCGAACGGCTTCTCGATCCTGAGTTTGCGCGGTTCCATTCTCCGGTGAATCCGCTGGAGATGCAAACGCGCCTCATCGTAATCAGGCTTTAAGCGGAGGGCCTCCGTGCCGTGTTTGACCGCTTCCGGAATCCGCCCGGTATGCGCCATGATTTGCGATATGTAATAGTGAACGTACTCGTCATCTGGTGCAAGTTGCAGGGAGCGGTAATAGTTATCCAATGCCTCTTCAAATCTGTTCTGATTGGCCAGGGCCACGGCCAGAATATTCAAGGCGGCGGGATCGTCGGGGCTCTGATCCAGAAATTCCCTGGCATGACTTTCGGCCCGGCGGTAATCCCCCCGGCGATAATCGCCCCTGGCAACCAGGCTCAGGGCCAGGTTGAATCGGGGTTTTTTGTAATCCGGTTTAAGTTTGACCGCCCGGTCCAGAAAAAAAATCGACTCGTCGAACCGGTCGAGCCCACCGTAGGCGATCCCCAAATTAACATAAGGCCGGGCCTTTTGCGGCGATTTTTTCATACTGTCGCTCCAGAGGGCGATATTTTCGGACCAGATGATATTGCGGTCATGGGTCCATACCGTGCCCACAAGCATCATCAGCGCCAGGACAGCTCTTCGGAGCCGGATGTTCGCCACCGAACGATAGAGAATCGTCACCATTACCATGCTTACCAGAACCGTGGGCAGATAAGTGCGGTGCTCGAAAACCATTTCCAGCCCGATCACCGAGGATTCGATGAGCAGATTCCCCAGGAACCACAAGATACAGAAAGAAAGCAGTCTCTCCCGGCGGGCGCATAGCACCGAGGTTGTCAACAAGGCAATGATCACGAGGATCGACAACAGGGTCGTCGGAGGATCGAGCAGGGAAGTGGAAACCGGGAAATAGTGGTCGAGGTTGAGTCTGGACGGGTGGGGAAAGATAAAGAGAAAGATATAGAAGATAACGACCCGGGACTGGGTCATCACCCTCTCGGCCAGGGTAAAATCACGGGATTGATAACCGGAGAGAATATTGGCGACCGGACTGAAGTCCAGATAAACCAGGGCCATCACCACCCAGAAGAGCATGATGGCCAGGGGCCAGTAGAAGCTTTTTTTCAGCCATTGGTAATTCAGATCGCGGAAAAAGTACCACTCATAAAGAAAGATGAAAACAGGCAGGGCGATCGAATTCTCCTTGGAGCCCGCGGCCAGAAGAAAAGCCAGAACGCTACCGGCTGATAAAAACCGGCGGCTCCCTCGGTTTTCGGCCAAACGCGCGTATATGTACAGGAGAAAGGTTAAAAGGCAGAAGAAGGCGGCCATCAGGTTCATCCGCTGAACAATATAGGAAACCGACTGGGTATGGATGGGGTTGACGATCCAGATGGCCACCGCCGCGTAGGGCATGAAACGATGCATCCCGCCATAACGCTTTTTTAATGGCGGGGTTAACAGGGTCGCTTTAAAGAGAAGGAGAAGAAGCAAGCCGTTGCCCAGATGAACGAGGACGTTTATCAGCCTGAAACCCTTTGGCTCCAGCTGATTGAAGTAATAGTTAACGGCGAAGCTGATGTTGGCGATCGGCCGGGTCGGAAGCGGGCTTTCAAAGGCCGCCCGTTTGAGTGATTGCCAGTCGAGACGGGTCGCCTGAATATGAGGGTTTTCGACGATGTTGTGGATATCGTCGAAAACAAAGGGACCGTCCTTACTTTTGGCATAGACGTGAAAGACCAGAATAACCAGGAGCAGGAAGAGCAGACACTCCCTGATCATGATCCAATAGCGATTTTCGGCCCTTGCAAAGCCGGAAACCGCGGCGGGAAACCTTGTTATTTTTGATGGTCGCAAAAGCATGGATAAGTTAAACTAAACTCCTCGATTTAAAACCATCCGACAACAATGTGTGAATTTCAACAAATGCCGACCGCCACCGACCACGGAACATATAACCGGAACAATCCGACGATAGCGGCGGTAATCCCCTGCTATCAGGTCAAACACCGGATTATCGATGTCCTCGCCGGCCTGCCGGAACTGATTGACCGCATCTACGTTATCGATGACGGCTGCCCCCGGCAAACCGGCGCCTATGTCGCCCGACACAGCTCGGACCCTAGGCTCCGGATCATTTACCACGAAAAAAACCGGGGGGTCGGCGGCGCGGTGGTCAGCGGCTATCGACAGGCCCTCGCGGACGGCTGCGATATCGTGGTCAAGATCGATGGCGACGGCCAGATGGATCCGGAATATCTGCCCTCCCTGCTGGCCCCGATTATAAGCGGCCAGGCCGATTACACCAAGGGAAACCGTTTCTTTCAACTCAGCGATCTCAAGGGGATGCCCTGGCCGCGGATGATCGGCAACTCGTCGCTTTCGCTGATAACCAAGATCAGTTCCGGGTACTGGAATATCATGGACCCGACCAATGGTTACACCGCCATCCACCGAGCCGCCCTGCGCCTCCTGCCCCTGGAAAAGCTCGACAAGCGCTATTTCTTCGAAAGCGACATGCTGTTTCGCCTCAACACGATCCGCGCGGTGGTTCAAGACATCCCGATGGTTGCCAGATATAACGACCACCGGAGCGGTCTCAGCCTGTTGTCGGCCTTGCTGGGTTTTCCCGGCCGCCATCTGAGCCGGGTCTGCAAGCGGATTTTCTATACCTATCTGTTACGAGACTTCTCCGCCGCCACTATTCTCCTGCTCAGCGGCGGTTTCCT
>JBHEOZ010000209.1:0-429 GCA_046260555.1 Desulfurivibrionaceae bacterium | reverse complement strand
ATCGCCGCGCTCCTCCTGCTGACCGCCCTCCATTTACTGATCGGCGCCCTTAACCTCGATATAGCCAACTGCCCCTCCACCAGCCTGCAACGGCTAATGGCCCATGGCCCTGAGATCCAGGAATCCCCCGGCGGCCGAAAGAGCTGAAAGGGTCCAGCCAGGTTTAAGATGTGTACTGGTGTATATGAGCAGGCCGATAACACGGCAGATTCGGTACCCTGTGATCGCTTACCAATCAGCGTCGAGCACCAGCCTCCTGCCCAAACGGTCTGTATATCAACGGCTTACGCAGTTCCATCCGCTGCCGGACCTCCTGGAGATGCAGCCGGGCCGCCCGGTAATCGGGTTGAATCCTAAGCGCCTCGACGCAATATTCTTCCGCTTCGATGAACCGCCCCAGCCTAGCCAGGACCAGGGACAGGTTGAAGC
>JBHEOZ010000208.1:395-3667 GCA_046260555.1 Desulfurivibrionaceae bacterium | reverse complement strand
CGCAGCTGCGATGAAATTTTTTCTGGAGAGTTTCCGGTCCCAGGCTAAGATCCAGGAAGTGATGTTTGTAAAACCTGGTGCAGGCCAGTTGGTTGTTTCGAATAGAATCGAGGGCCTGGTGGGTGCGCAATTCAATTCTGGTTTTACCGCCTCTGCCAAATTGATCGAGAACAGCCTCAAAAAGTTCGGTAAAGGATTGTCGATCGGTAACAAGGGGATCGGACAGGGTGGCAAAAGGGATACTGACCAGCCGCTGTCCGGTCAGGTAGCTTCTGACTTCGTATATTGGCAGCCCCGCGAGGATTTCCCGGTTGCGGCCTAGGAGGGCAAGATAGTGGCCGGTCATATGCCTGAAACTGGTTTCCAGAACCTTCTTCCAGCTGGACAGATGGTAGAGCCAGCCAAACGGGTGTTTGGCGACGAAAACGTCCCAACCTGGATCGTTGCCGATATCGATCAGTTCAATTGCATGATTTTTTGGGCCGCCGGTAAGATCTATTCCCGTTAACATCCGCAACTCCGTTTTGATTTGATTATTCGCCTTCCCAGGCCGGACTGGTTCGTTGCCGACTCTGCGGCGACGAAGTTATCGGGCAAAAAGACCTAGCCAACATGCCGGTACGCCACCGAGCCGATCATCTTCAGAATCGGCAGGGGCATGTTTTGCATTATTTTCCCTGCCATGGCTGGAGATTTACCTCCCTTCCGGCGGGCAAGGGATTCCCTTAAGGAATATCTGTAATAAACCAGCTCCCTGGCCTCTGGGGTCCATCCTTTTTTGAATTGGCTCAACCCCCGGTTTTCCGGATCGGTCCGGCCCAGGTCCAGGGATTCGAATCCCGCTTCCCGGTAAAGCCGGATGGCGTGCCACATAACCAGGTAATTGGCGCGCAGTTCCTGGTATGAGGGATCTGAAGCGCCGTATTTATACATCGCCCGCCGGCCGAAATTTAAATATACGGCGCCGGCGATAACCCTGTTTTGATGGGAGGCCAGGATAATGGTCCCCTGGTCCCGGGAAAGGATGTGTTTATGGAGGTTTTTAAAGAAGGCAAAGGGCTGCGGCGGAATGCCGTGTCTTTTTCTGGTCAGACAGTTTAAGGCGTAAAATTGCTCGACGGCCTCCATGCTCCCGCCGACTGTGCAGGTTACATCCGATTTCTCCGCTTTTTTGATATTTCTCCTGGTGCTCTCCCGGAAGGATCGGAATAGCTCGTCCTCGGCGGGGGATAAATCCAGGCTATGACCCAGAAATTTTTTTGAAGCCGGCTGATCGTCGGGTTTCATTGCGGCAGACCTCAATTCCAGATATTCCCAGCCCCGCCTTTTGCCATAGTCGAGGATTGAGGTCAGGAGGCGGTCGAGGTCGGCCGGGGTCTCCCAGAGCGGCTCGCAATGGTCTGAAAAGGGGAGGGAGGTTCCCCGTTTGCCGGTAAAAAAGCTCAGCACTTCCATCATCGGAACCATGGCGCGGACCTTATTGTCACCGTCAAATAGGACAAAATAGCATGGGGTATAAGCGTATGTTTCGGAGAGCGTGGCGGCCCACGCGGCTGAATGAAAAAATGAAGCCTTGCCGCTGGCGAGTATCTGTCTGTCCCAAAGCGGCGAGCCGACAGGGTTTATGATCCAGACCTGGTCAGTCATGGTAGTGTTTTGCTCCTTGCCTGATTTTGATTCTTTACCGGATTCTTTTTACTAAGGGATTTCCGGCCGGTCATTTTACAGCTTCTTTAATTTCCGCGGCTACATAGTTGATCTGCTGCTCGGTCAACTCCGGGAACATTGGCAGGGAGAGCTGTTCTCCCGCATGCATTTCCGCCACGGGAAAGCTTCCCTTGTCCCAGCCCATGCCGGAATATGCCTGTTGCAAATGGATGGGGACCGGATAATGGATGCCGCAGCTGATGCCCTTTTCAGCTAAACGGGAGAGCACCTGATCCCGGTTTTTCAGGCGAAGCGGGTAGATATGATAGACATGTCTGGCATATCCGGCCTCATGGGGCAGGGCGCCCACTTGAAGATCGGCCAGCAAGCTCTTGTAGATTTCGGCATTTTTCCGGCGGGCCTCGTTCCAGTCCGGCAGATGCCTCAGCTTGACATCGAGAACGGCCCCCTGAATGCCATCCATGCGGGAATTCCAGCCGATGACGCTGTGGTGGTATTTACGCTGCTGGCCGTGGTCCCGGAAGACGCGCATCTGTTCGGCCAGCTTATCATCGTTGGTAACCACCGCCCCGGCCTCGCCCCAGGCCCCCAGGTTTTTGCCGGGGTAGAAGCTGAAGCAGCCGGCCCGGCCCAGGGAGCCGGCCCTGCGCCCCTTGTATTCGGCGCCGTGCGCCTGAGCCGCGTCTTCAATGACCGGTATGGCGTGTCTTTCGGCGATGTCCATGATCGGGTCCATGTCGGCCATCTGGCCATAAAGGTGGACCGGGATTATCGCTTTGGTTCTGGAGGTTATGGCGGCTTCGAGCAGGTCCGGATTCATGGTGTAAGTCCGTTCATCGATGTCCGTGAAAACAGGGATGGCTCCGCATTGGCTGATGGCCTCGGCGGTGGCGATAAAGGAGTTCGGTACGGTAATGACCTCGTCGCCGGGCCCGACCCCGATTCCGCGCAGGGCAATCCAGAGGGCGTCGGTGCCGCTGCCGACTCCGACGCCATGGCGGCATTGACAAAAATCGGCAAAGTTTTTTTCGAACACTTCGACGAAGGGGCCTCCGGCAAATGCTGAAGAGGCCATCACTTCGGTAATCGCCGCTTGGGCTTCTTCCCGGATCAGTTTGTATTGGGTGTGCAAATCAAGAAGAGGTACTTTCATGGCCATTCTCCGTAAGCTGTCTTAAAATTCGAGCCGGGTTGCCGGCCACAATGGTGTTCTTCGGCACATCTTTTGTGACAACGCTGCCTGCTCCGACGATAGCGTTTTCTCCGATGTTGATGCCGCCCAGCAGAACCGCTCCGGAACCGATCGAGGCCCCCGCCCCGACCTGAATGGTCTCGCAGAACCAGTCATCGTCCGATTTCAGCCGGCCGGCGCTGGTGGTCGCCCGTGGGTATCTGTCGTTGATGAAGGTGACGCCGTGGCCGACGCAGACCCGGTCGCCGATTGTCACCCCTTCACATATAAAGGTATGGCTGGAAATTTTGCAGGATGCCCCGATCCGCGCCCCTTTCTGAATTTCAACAAACGGCCCGATTTTGGTATTATCGCCAACCGCGCAACCGTACAGATTGACGAACTCGGAAATTTTCACGTCATCACCGAGGAT
>JBHEOZ010000208.1:0-334 GCA_046260555.1 Desulfurivibrionaceae bacterium | reverse complement strand
GCAGTGATCTGGAGGCCGCTTCGAGAATTTGCACGACTTCAAGAGCCTCTTTGCCCGATGAATGCGGGGTTTGGCCGTTGGTTATGCAATCCAGAAAGTGGGCTGCTTCCACGAGCAGGGGTTCCTGCTGTTTGATATAGGGGCAGTACGAATCGCCGTAATGGTAGGAGTACTGGAAATCCGCGAAGGTGTCGTAGTGGGGCGGGGTCTCGATCCGTTTGTCATAGATCTTTATTTTCTCCATGGATTCGATGTCGTTGTAGACCAGCATCCTTTTGGAGCCCACAAAGGTCATCTCTCTTACCTTGTTGGGGTCCAGCCAGCTGCTTTGAAT
>JBHEOZ010000207.1:1827-3694 GCA_046260555.1 Desulfurivibrionaceae bacterium | reverse complement strand
TGGGAGCAGGCATATGGCTATGGCGAAATCTTTATAAAAGAAAGTTAGAATCCGGTAAGTATCGTCAGCGGCCCGCATCGTCAGGAGCCAACTCTCGGCGTTTGTCTTGACGGCGCCGGTCAGCTGCATCGCGGTAAAGCCGGTCAGGGGATGCCCGCCCCGAGCCTTGCGCAGGGCCTCTTTGCCGCTCCACAACAGGCTTAGAGCGGCGGGCGGCGGCATTGACCGATCAAGAGAGGTGATTATCTCTTCCTCGGCCGGGGTGCAGAACTTCTCCTTGACCCGGACGGTCGCCGCGGAGATCTTCTGGATATCCAGTCCGCAAGCTTTATTGCTCACGGCCATGGCTAAAGCCAGGCCTTGACTGTGGGAGATCGACAGTTCGGGCGGCACCGCCGGACCTTTTAAAAAAGGTTTGCCGTGTTGGTCGGCGCTGATCACCGATTCGCGCATGGCCCCGGCGCTCAGCTCCCGGCAGGTCAGATCGAGGACCGCCAGCTTGGCGGCCAGCCGCCCGCCCAGCCACTCGACCTTTCTTTTCTGATATTTAAAGCCCTGGAAAGTTGCAAGTTCCCGCGGATCAAGGTATTCAGCCGGATCAAAAACTTTTGAGGCCAGTTCTTTTTGGAGCCGGTCAAGATCGATCAAAACCGGTTCCGGGAATTGATCCCGGCCGAAGTCGTCCTTGAGGAAATCATCGGCGACTTCCAGTTTTAACCTTTCGGCGGGAATCATTCGGTGTAGGTTGCCATATCTAATTATAATTATTGTAAAAAAACGATTCAGCCAATTTTTTTAAAGCTTGAGTTTAACCGGAAAAAGTTTAATATTAAAACCCGATGAGTTCAATTGATTCCGCGATAATTCTAATACTTTCTCTGCTCACCGCCCGTGGGGTCTGGACCGGATTTGCCCGGCAATTATCCTTTATCGTCGCCCTGGTACTCGCCTTTATCGTTGCCGGCCGGTTCTATCTCTTTTTTTCCAGCTTTCTGACGAGCTATATTTCGACCCCGCAACTGGCCTTTCTGCTTACCTACTTTTTCCTGTTTTGCCTGGTTTATCTGGCCGTTATCTACCTGGGTTTCGGTCTCCGGAAGTTTCTGAAGATTTCGATGCTCGGCGGTCTGGACCGGGTCATGGGGGGGGTGTTCGGAATGGGCAAGGGGATCTTTGTTGTCATTCTGATCTTCATGGTTCTGGCCGGGCTGATGTCTAACTCGGCGACCTTTTTGAGAAAGTCTTATTTCTACCCTTTTCTGAACGGGGGCTCCCTTCTGGTCATGGCCTTTATTAACGACCCGGATCTGCGGGCCGGTTTCAGGCCCAAGATGCCGGCTATCCCTTCGATTTATGCCGAGAACAGCGGTCTGCCGGCTAAAATCCGCACCCCGGATCCCAAATATCAGCGGCAACTGGACGAGATCCGGTACCAGCTGGCCAGAGAGGTCGGCGACCGGCCGAGCAGGTAGCCGATGACGATGGCCTGGTTGATCAGGGTGGTTCTGACCACTCCCAGTTTCCGCCAGCGGCGACCGGAAGTGGCCGCCGCGGCCGGCAAGGTTTTGATCCGGCCCAGCTGCCGCAGTTTGCCGACCAGGGCGAAATCTTCCATGATCTCTATTTCCGGAAAACCTCCGATTCTCGCGAAATTTCGCCTGGTCATGAACAGGGCCTGATCGCCATAGGGTCGCTGCAGCAGCCTCGATCTCAGATTGGCCATCTTTTCGATGAACCTGATTGCCGGCCCCGCCAGCTCTATTGACAGGCTGAAGGCGCCGGCCGCTACGTCCTTTTCAGCCAGGCAGGCGCGGCTCAGTTCGGCAAAATCGGCGGGCAGACGGGTGTCGGCATGGAGGAATAAGAG
>JBHEOZ010000207.1:0-1817 GCA_046260555.1 Desulfurivibrionaceae bacterium | reverse complement strand
ACCACCCTGGCACCGCCCTTTTCGGCAATAGCGACCGTTGCATCGCTGCTGCCGCCGTCGGCGACGATGACCTCTACCAGATCGCGGCCAGACCGGAGCGATTCGAGGGCGGCGTTCAGCCTGCCAGCCTCATTCAGGGTCGGAATGATTACCGAAAGCTTCGAGGTCTTCGGGACGGTCGACATCGGCCAGCTCCTCAAGAAGATGAAAGGTCAGATCAAGTTTTCGGGCAACGGCGATGGTTGCCGACAACAGCGTATTGCTTCCCCAGGGTTGTCCGGCGAAAAGTTCCGGACAGTGGCGGCTGAGGCCGATCAGGTAGTAGCCGCCATCCGCGGCCGGACCGAGGACCAGTTCATGGCCGCGGAGCCCGGCAAAGCCGTCGGCCAGGGTTCGAGCGGTCAGGGCGGGGCAGTCGGCTCCGATGATCATGACCTGGTGATAGTGGTCTTGAAAGGCGCCGGCAAAAGCGCGGGCCATTTTGTCGCCAAGATCGCCGGATCCCTGCCCGCGATAGCTGTGGTGCGGCCCGAGCCATGTCGCCATCTGCCCGGTATCGCTGCCCGAGTGACGAATTTCCAGGTCGAGGTCGTTTTCGGCTGCTGCCGCCTCGGCGGTCCGCAGGGTATCTTCGGTCATCCGTGCTTGCAGGGCGGCGGCCCCCTTAGGGCCTAAAGCCGGGATTAATCTGGTTTTAACCCGGCCCGCTTCCGGGTACCGGGTGAAGAGGATCAGTTTTTTTTTCAATAATCTTCCCGCCTGTTTCGGGAAATTTGATTTTTCCGCCAAAAACGACTTTCGCTGTCGGGGCGCTCCGCGAGATCGACAATCTTAAACTCAGAATAACCGAGAACTTATGGCCGGCAAACGAAAAAAAATCCCGGAATCATATCGGGAGCGCCGATATCGAAGGATTCCCGATCCCGGCGGCCTGCAATCATTTCAGGTCACGGTCCGGGAAACCGATCTGCACATCCTCGCCCCGGTGGATCTGAGGGAAGGGGCAACCAATCTGGTCGTCCAGTACCGGAACCAGCTGGAAAATTATCTGAGCCGCTATCCGGTCTTTGTCGATGCCCTGAAACCTTTACCAGACGACCCCACCGCCGTGCCGCTGGTCCGGGAGATGCTTCGGGCCGGCCAGGCGGCCGGGGTCGGACCGATGGCGGCGGTTGCCGGGGTTATTGCCGAGTATGTGGGCCGGGGGCTGTTAAAGGGGGAAGGTTGTTCCGAGGTCGTGGTGGAAAACGGCGGGGACATCTTTATAAAAAGGGGCAGGGAGAGCATTGTGGCTATTTTTGCCGGTGAATCCCCTTTAAGCTATCGGCTCGGGCTCAAGATTCCGGCCGGAGATATGCCGGTCGGCATTTGCACATCATCCGGAACGGTCGGTCATTCCCTCAGCCTGGGCCGGGCCGACTCGGTAACGGTTGTAGCCCGGTCTACCGCCCTGGCCGATGCCGCCGCGACTCGATTAGGCAATGAAGTCGGCCGGGGCGGAGATCTCGGTCCGGCCCTGGCTCTCGCTCCCGGGATCGGCGATCTTACCGGGGTGCTGATCGTGATTGGCGAAGAGCTGGGGGCGTGGGGGCGGATCGAGCTGGTCGAGCTTTGACGAGGGTCAGACCATCTTGTCTTCGGACCAGTCATTGTGCTCGAACTGGCGGTGGTCCGGTTTGGGCGGTTTCTCTTCGAGCAGTCTGGCCTCCAGCCATTTGGCGATTTTATCGCATTCCCCGGCCAGCTCTTTTAAGGCCCGGCCGCGGTGGCTGATCTGGTTTTTTTCCTCAAGAGTGCTTTCGGCAAAGGTCTTGCCG
>JBHEOZ010000206.1:3319-3720 GCA_046260555.1 Desulfurivibrionaceae bacterium | reverse complement strand
CTCTACGTCAGGATCAACGTCGAAATCCCCAAGTCTCTCAACAACGCGCAGCTGCAGATGGCCAAGGATCTCCGGGAAAGCGGCCTATAGAGAGTTGCCGGTGATACGCTCCAGCGCCTCCCGGTAGCGGTTGCCGGTTTTATCGAGAATCTCCCCCGGCAGCGACGGCGGCGGCGGGGTCTTGTCCCAGTCGAGGGTCAAAAGATAATCCCGCAGGAACTGCTTATCGAAGCTGGGCTGGCCGCCCCCCACTTTATACTGGTCTTCGGGCCAGAACCGGGAAGAGTCCGGAGTCAATACTTCGTCGATCAGGATTAACTCTCCCTCGAACATCCCCAGCTCGAATTTGGTATCGGCAATAATAATCCCCTTGGCCCGGGCGTAGTCGGCAGCCTTTTCAT
>JBHEOZ010000206.1:0-3309 GCA_046260555.1 Desulfurivibrionaceae bacterium | reverse complement strand
CCCTGCCGAGCAGCTCCTCCATCTTCTCAATGGAAATATTCTCATCATGGAGCCCCTGCTCCGCCTTGGTGGAAGGGGTGAACAGCACCTGGGGAAGCTTCTCCGACTCCCGCAGCCCCTCGGGAAGTTCAAAGCCGCAGACCGTGGTGTCCTTCAGATACGCCTTCCAGAAAGAGCCGGAGATATAGCCGCGCACGATGCACTCGACCGGCAGAGGCTCGGCCTTCCTGACCAGCATGCTCCGCCCCCGGAGCTCGTCCCGGTATGGCTGGCAAACCTCGGGATATTGCTCGACCTCGGCGGTAATCAGATGGTTCGGCACGATATCCTTCAGAAAATCAAACCAGAAAAGAGAGAGCCTGGTCAGGACCTTGCCCTTATCGGGCACCGGTTCGTTCATGACCACATCAAAAGCGGAGATCCGGTCGGTGGCGACCATCAGCAGCTTGTCCTCCACCTCGTAAAGGTCCCGGACCTTGCCGCGATGGATCAGATTGAGATTTTCGAAATTGGTTTCGGTGATTGATTCAGACATTAGGGTTCCTCATAAAATATATTTGTAAATTTGTTTAAAGATCGGATTCAGGAGACCGGCATCGGCGGCGTCGCGCCATACCGCGAGGCTACATAAGCGCCGAGCTCCGCAGCCCTGTCCAGAGCTTCCTGCCAGCCAAGCCCCTGCTCGCGAGCGGTCAGAAGTGCTGCGAAAAATGCATCGCCGGCCCCCACCGTATCGGCGACCTTGACCGGGCGCCCCGGGGTCCGGTAATAATCACCGCCGGCGATCAGCCAGGCCCCTTCGGCCCCTTCGGTCACCACCAGAACCGCTATGTTATACAGATCCATCAGCTCCCTTGCAATACCCTTTCGATCGAGGGATGACAAATTCCGCCAGCACCCGATCTCTTCCAGTTCGGCGCCGTTCATCTTGACCAGCTCTGCAGCGGCCAGGGATTCCTCGACGATTTGCCGGGGAGTATGGGGCGGGCGCAGGTTGACGTCATAACAACGGTAATCCGCCTTTCGCCAAAGCTCCCGGATCGCACGCCTGCTCCTTTCATCCCGCTGGGCGAGGGTGCCGAACACCAGTTTAAAAGAACGGGAACCGATATAGTTTTCCGCTTCGTCCGGATCAATATTGTCCCAGGCCGCCGGAGTTACAATCTCGAACCGGGGTTCATTGTCGGCGCCGATCGTCACCCGGACCGCGCCGGTGGGCAGCCGTCCCCGCTGGACTCCGTCCACCGGCACCTTCAGATCCGCCATGGCGGCGATAGTCCGGCCGCCAAGCTCGTCATCCCCTACCCGGGTTATAACCCCGGCCCCACAACCCAGGCAGCGCAGGTGGTAGGCGACATTGAGCGGCGCGCCGCCCAGAACCTCGCGTTCCGGGAAGATATCCCACACCACTTCACCAATTGAGATAATCATAATCCGCCTCAAAAACCTTTTCCTCTTTATACCCACAGGGCACAAGTTTCGTTTGAGTCCCGCCTTGCGGGACTCAACTCAGCTTTGATTCACGGGGAATCTTATTGGCCCTTTCCAGGAAGAACAGATGATAGAGGAGATGGCAGTACTCGGTCAGCCTGGCTTTAGCCTTATCCGAGGATGAATAACGCCAGAACCCGTAAACCTTGGCAAGCTTGGTCAAGCGCTGACAATGAAGATCCCAGGTAAAATGGCTCTGGGCCCGGGCCATGCCCTTTCGGGAGTAGAGCTGCCAGAGTCCCGGATTCTCAAGACATTCGGTAAAAAATTCGGACAGCTTATCGGTCATATCCTCGTGGATGGTCGGATTGATCAGGATCCCCGACTCACGATTTTCGATAATTTCCAAAGGTCCGCCGAACTGGGTGGCGAAAACCGGCAGGCCGCTGTGCATCGCCTCAAGAATGGTCAGGCCGAAAGCCTCGAACAGGGCGGGCTGCACGAAAACACCCCGCCGGTCCGCCATGACCCGATAGACCTCACCGGCCTCCTTGCTGTTCAGCATTTTGCCGATCCACCGCAAGCTGCCCTGCAACTGATACCTGTCGATCAACTCGTACATCTTGCCGATCTCGGCCTTCTCTTCGTCATCGCCGGACTTGGCGGGATCAACGACGCTGGCGACCAGCACCAGATTGGCCTGCTTTCTCAGTTTTTTACTTTTCCCGTAGGCCTCGACCAGGCCGGTCAGATTCTTGATCCGGTCAAGCCGGGAAATCGTAAAGATCGGCGGCAGATCGGGGTTATCCAGGGAGCCGAAAGTGTCGGCGTCATCCCCTGTGAAAATCATCCTGTTCAAGGCCTTGAGCTCCCGCGCGGAATGACGGCGCCGCTTCTCTGAAAAGGGGAAATAAATATCGTTATTGACCCCCGGCGGGATCACGTTGAACCGGGGATGAAAAAGATTGATACCGTTGGTGACATGCATCAGGCCCGGCATCGTGAAAAACTGGTAGGATTCGTATTGGCCGATGGACTTCTCCGTGCCGATAAACTCCTGAGAGGTGCTGGAAATAATAAAGTTGGCCAGATTCATGGCGATAAGGTCGGCCATGAACTGCACGGAAAAATGATACTCTTCCTCGAAATCCTGCCAGTAGATATCGCTGAAAAGATACTTCGATTTTTCCAGGGCATGGGCGATGTTGCACTGAATCACCCCCATCTTCCTGGACAAAGTGGTAGCGACCAGATTACCGTCCGAATAATTGCCGATAATCAGGTCGGGCCTGCCCTTGAATTCAAGTTCGATCTCGCCTTCAACGTCTTCGGCGAACTGGTCGAGATAGGGCCAGATCCGGAAGCGGGAGATCCAGTGCGGAACCACCTCGCCCTCCCGGTCGACAAAAGGGACCCGCAGAATCCAGACATTCTCGGTGTTGTGGACTTTCTCAAGGCGCTGGTCACAAGTGGTCCCCTGGCTCTCGGGAATCAACCTGGTGACAATGATGATCTTCGGGCTGATATCCATCCCGGACAGAGCCAGATCCTTGGTCAGGTGTTTTTCCAGGGCCTTGGCCTGGTCGAGAATATAGACCACCTGGCCGCCGGTATCGGGCCTGCCCAGGACGTTTTCCTGGCCGAACCAGCCGTGGGGCGAGATCATTGTCACCTTGGAGACCATCGGAATCCTGGAGAGTAATTCTTCCTGAACATCCTCACTGGGCTGCTCCAGAGTATCCTGGAGAAGATGGAGGGTCTCCTGGATCCGGTCCCGGGAATTTCCCCAGCCATCGAGGAAACCTATTTTTCTCAGCTTGCTGACGATGTATTCGAGTCCGGCTTCACGATCGCAGCGGTCGAGGAAATCGAGGGCGT
>JBHEOZ010000205.1:0-3743 GCA_046260555.1 Desulfurivibrionaceae bacterium | reverse complement strand
CTGCTGAACGGTTACGAAAAATCTCCCGATTTCCAGGCCTCGGTCCGGATTAATCCGGGCAGCGCTCACGAAATCAGGAATCTATCCGGCACCGGAAAGGCCCTGACCACTTCCAACGTCTCGCTCTCCTCGACGATCATCCGGCAGCCGTAGGTCTTGTCGAGCAGCCCGGCGGTCAATACCTGCCGGGGCGGACCGTCCTTGATAATACAACCCTTATCCATTAACAGCAAGCGGTCACCGTACATGGCGGCCAGATTGAGATCGTGGGAGACCATCACCACCGTAACCCCCTGTTCCCGGCGGAGCCGCTCCATCAGATCCATGATCCTGACCTGATGGGCCGGATCGAGGGAGGCGGTCGGTTCATCGAGCAGGATCAGGCGGGGCTGCTGGCAGATGGCCCGGGCGATGATCACCCGCTGCCGTTCGCCGCCGGATAATTCATCGAGCCTCCGCTCGGCCAGATGGCTGATCTCGGTAAACTCCATGGCCTGCCGGGCAATGCGATAATCCTTTTCGCTCTCCACCGCCAGCAGGCCGAGATGCGGCGAGCGCCCCATCAGCACCGTATCGGCGACGGTAAAGGGAAATTCGATCACCACCTGCTGGGGCACCACCGCGACGGACGCGGCCAGCTTCCTTCGCTTGTACCCGGCCAGGGGACGGCCCAGGATTTCGATTTCGCCGCTGACCCGGACCAGCCCGGCCAGGGCCTTCAGAAGAGAGGTCTTGCCGGTCCCGTTGGGGCCGATAATCACGACGAATTCGCCCGCTTCGACCGCCACGGAGATCTCCCTGAGGATATGCTGCTTCCCGTAATGGAGATTCAGCCCGGTGACTTTTATGGCGCTCATCGGGAACTCCTCCAGAGCAGGAAGATAAAGAGAGGGGCGCCGATCAGGGCGGTGACGATTCCCACCGGCATCTCGCCCCAGGCCGGCAGGCTCCGGGCCAGAAGGTCGCAGAGGATCAGGTATGAAGCGCCGCCCAGGATGGAGGCGGGGACCAGCAAACGGTGGTCGGCCCCGACCATAAGCCGCAGGATATGGGGGATGACCAGCCCGACGAAACCGATCAGGCCGGAATTGCTGACCGCGATGCTGACCATGAAGGTGGTAGCGACCAGGAGGATATTGGTCACCACCTTGACGTTGACCCCCATGGCGGCGGCATTCTCCCGCCCCATCAGCAGGAGGTTCATCGGCCGGGCCAGGATATGGATCACCACAAAGCAGGGCAGGATCAAGAGCAGCATCGGCAGCTGCCCCAGGGAAAACATCGACAGATCGCCCATCAGCCAGAAGAGGATATGATGGACCTGGGTGTTTCTGGTCAGGGAGATGAGAAACATGATCACCGCCCCGCAGAGGGCGTTCATCATCACCCCCCCCAGAAGCAGGGAGTCGCGCTGGACAAAGGAGCGTCCCGCCGCCAGGCCCAGAACCAGAAGCAGGACCAGCATGCTGCCGCCGAAAGAGGACAGCGCCACCCCGGGAAAAGGCGAAAAGCCGAGCAGCATGGCGATTATCGCCCCGATGGCCGAGCCCCCGGAGACCCCGAGGATATAGGGCTCGGCCAGGGAGTTCCGCAACAGGGCCTGGAAGACCAGGCCGCCCAGGGCGAGGGTGCCGCCGACTATCGCCGCCAGGGCGACCCGGGGAAACCTGATCTGCCAGATGATCGCAGCCGCCACCGAATCCGGGTCAAGCTCTCCCTTAAAGGCCCGAATTACCTCGCCGAAGCCGAGTTCCGACGAGCCCAGGGAAATTCCCAGCAGGAAGGAGACAACCAGCAAACCGCCGAGGCCGCTCACCACAACCGCTAATTTGCGGGTCATCCGCTGCGATTCAATCATCTGGCTCATCGCCGAACAGTTCGGGGTGGATGATGGCGGCAAAGGCTTCCAGGCCGTCGACCAGCCGGGGAGTGGGCCGGTCGACCAGATTGGCCTCCACCACATGGAGCCGGTTATCCTTGACGGCGGGCAATTGCGGCCACTTCTGCCAGCCGGAGCGCAGATCCTCAACCGAAAAGCCCCCGGCCATGGAGGCGACAATCGCCACCTCGGGCCGGAAAACCAGGATATCTTCCCAGCTGAACTTGGGATAGGCCGTACCGGCATCCGCCGCCAGATTAATCCCCCCGGCCGTCACAATCAGTTCATGGATAAAGGTATCGCGTCCGGCCGAGACAATCGGCGCCGCGTCGATCTGGAAAAAGACCCGGGGCCGGTCGATTTCGCCGGCCAACCTGGCGCTGACCCTGGCGATCCGGACCCGCATATCGCCGGTAATCCGCGCGGCCCGTTCGCCGGCGCCGAGGATATCGCCGAGCCCGTCGATCATCTCGATAATCCCGTCAAGACTGCGGGGATTGACGACATAGACCGGAATCCCCAACGATTCGATCCGCTTGATGGTGTGCAGAGGATTGCCGTCCTTGATGGCCAGACAAAGATCGGGACGCAGGGCCACGATCTTCTCGATATCGAGCTGGACATAGGAGCCGACCCTCGGCAGCGCCCTGGCCTCGGGCGGATCATCGCTGTACAGGGTCGCCCCTTTGAGAAGATCCTGCCGGCCCAGGGAAAAAACCACCTCGGTTATACTGGGGGCCAGCGAGACGATCCGGGTGATCCCGGCCGGAACCTCGACCACGCGCCCGGCCTGATCGATCACCTGGCGAGCGAACCCGGTTACAGGGGTGAGCAGCAACGGGATAAATATGATTATTTTCAATAATTCAGACAACTTGTAACTCCATTCGGATTATTCGGTGAACTCATCAACGCAAATCAAAGCGGACCGGGACCATGACCCGCATGGCGATTCGCTCCCCGCCGCGCCGCCCCGGCTCAAAAAGCCAATCCCCGACCGCCCGCAGTGCGGCCCGGTCCAAAACCTTGTGGCCGCTGCTTTCCTCGACCCGAAGTTCGTCGACCGTGCCCTCCGCGCTTACCGAGACCTCCAGAACAACCGTGCCCTGCAGATGACGGCGGCGGGCGATACTTGGGTATTCGGGCGGCGGGTTCTTCCGGTAGAGGGGGCGGGCCAGGCGGATCAGCGCTTGCGCCGGCGCGCCGGCAACCTCCTCGGCCGGTTTATTCCGCGGCGCCGCGGGATCTACACCGCTTTCCATCGCCTTTTCCGCGAAATCCGGAACCGCGTCAATTACCTCCTCCGGCACCCGCGGCGGGGCGGGCAGCGCCACTGGGGGGATTTCCCGCACCGCCACCTGAACCGGCCGTATCGGGGGCACCGGTGCCGGGGTGATTTTTTGGGGAACGGTTGCTTTCCGCACCGTCTCCGGAGGCAAAACCTCCTCTGCAACCACCGGCACCGGCGGGACGCGCCGCGGGACCAGACGGACCTCGACCTTGCGCTTATGACCGGGCGTCACGGCAGCGGACGCCCGCCTCGGAATACTTGACGGTCACCGAGAGGATCAACTCCTTTTCGGGAGCGGCGGCGGCGGAAACCGGCAGATCCACGGCCAGGCCGCGATGGACGGCCATCGATAGCATCGCGTAAATGAAGAAGACCAGGAGCAGGAAAACGATATCGATCAGCGGCAGCATCTCGATTCTGGCCTTGCGCTTGCGGGGGAGATTAATCTTCACCGGTCCCGTCCCCGTCACTTTGCAAAAGCTTTTCGTAAACGATCTCCAGGCTGGTGGCGTACTGCTCGATCCGGTGGGCCGCCTTTTCGATCCGGGAGTTGAAATAGTTGAAGGGGAATAC
>JBHEOZ010000204.1:0-3749 GCA_046260555.1 Desulfurivibrionaceae bacterium | reverse complement strand
GATCTGCCCGGCTTTCTGGCCGCTTCCTGCAAAGCCGAACCTGCGATGCGCAAGCTCACTTTCACGATGCCGGAGAGGCTGACCCTTATTCCGGTCGAACTTGCCATGACCGTGAAACCGGCCCTTCTGGTTCTGGTCGCGATGTTTTTTATCTCCGGCTTTGGCCCGGAATTTTTTTCCCTCGGCCAGGCCTGGTCCCGATGGCTGCTCTTCAGCCGGATCTTCCTGGCCGGTATTTTGGCCGGCGCGGTTTTGGTCCCGGCCCTCTTGCCCTGGCTGCCGTTCCGCTCTTTTTATCTGAAGGGCATTGTCGTTGCCCTGCCGGTTGCCGCCGCGATCCTTTTCCGGAGCGATTCCGGGTTTACCCTGGAAATGGCGGCCCTGGCCCTGGTCTGCCTGGCCGCGAGTTCCTATATGGCGATGAATTTTACCGGCGCTACCCCCTACGCCTCGCCCTCCGGCGTGGAATGGGAGATGCGCCGGGCTATTCCCCTTCAGGGGGCGCTGGTTTTGACGGCGCTTGTTTTATGGGTGCTGCACCCCTTTTTATAAATTCAAATGTAACTATTCAGCAGCACTCCATCTTCGCCCATTCCGGCCTTCTCGAATACAGGAAGTATGCTTCGAAGTCCCGAATGAACAAATCTGAAGCACTGCTGAATAGTTACGACTTGGGGGTTATTGTTCCTGCTGGACATTGACCTGAATAGTTACATTTAAATTAATGCAGGACGAGGCGATGGAAGGGTTCAGATATATCGGCGGTGTCGTCACTTTGGCGCTTGACGAAGAGAGCTGTATCGGTTGCGGAAATTGTGAAACGGTCTGTCCGCACCGGGTATTTGAAGTGGCGGCGCGCAAGGCCCGGATCATCGACCTCGACGGCTGCATGGAGTGCGGGGCCTGTGCCAATAACTGTCCCGTTGATGCCATCGCCGTTACCCCGGGGGTCGGCTGTGCCGGCTACGTGATTAAAAAGTGGTGGATGGAGATCAGGGGGAAGGAAGGTCCGATAACCTGCTGCTGAACCGCAGGGGGCTCCTCACTCGATCTTGGTCAGAGTGCCGGCGCCGAGAATGTCTTTGTTTATCTGGTCCGGATCGCCCGTGTAGTAGACATCGGCGATGCCGACGATATTCACGGTTAATACCTGGGCGGCGTTGACGTTGGCATTGCTGGTCCCCGAAATATTCAAGGTGGTTTCTTCGGTTTTTAATCCCCTGGTTTCCAGATCCCCGCTGCCCGATATATCGGCATCGAACCTTTTCGCATAGCCGGTCAATTCAATGTCGCCGGCCCCTTCCAATACCAGGGAAAACCTGTCTGCGTAAATTTCATGGACACTGACGTTATCGGAGCCGGAGGAGACCAGGGCGTAAAGGTTGCCGACCGATATGTCCAGAGTGATCCCCATCTGGGTGCAGATCGGCTTGGTCGAGTGGATCAGCAGCTTGTTGCCGCTGGTGGTCGTGGAGATGTGGGGCAGGATGTTCTCGTCACCGCTGATTCTGACAGCCTGTTTAGTCTGGGTGCTGCGGATATTGATCCGGAAGGCGCCGGAAATTTCCAGAATATTGAAAACCGGCAGTTCCCTCTCCACGGTTTTTCTGACATTGTTGCCGCGGACGCAATCCTCGTACACCGATGTCGTGTAACCGTAAACCGGGGCGGTCCCGCTCAAAAGTGCGACGGTACCGATACAGAGGCTGATCAGCGAGACAAGCCTTTTACTGCTTTTCAAACCCATAAAAAAATGCCTTGAACTGTCTGAGGTTGCTCATTTTTTGCCCACTTCTTTCTTTCTGACGATTTCGAAAAGTATAATACCCGCCGCTACCGATGCGTTCAAGGAGTTAATCGTTTTTTTCATGGGAATTTTAACCAGAAAATCGCATTGCTTTCGGACCAGGGGGCGGATTCCCTTGCCTTCCGAACCAATAACCAGACAGGTCGGCCCCGAGAAATCGGCCTCGTAAATGGTTTCGCTGCTTTCGCCGACGGCGCCGAATATCCAGAAGCCCCGATCCTTGAGGAGGGCCAGGGATTCAGCCAGATTGGTGACCCGGCATATTTTCAGATGTGCCAGGGCTCCGGCCGCCACCTTGACCACGGTGCCGGTGATTTGCGCGGCCCGATCCTTGGGAATCAGGACGCCGGTGGCGCCGGCGGCGGCGGCCGACCTGATGATCGCTCCCAGGTTATGGGGGTCGCTGATCGAGTCCAGCGCCACCACTAAATCCGGTTCCTTCCCGACTAATTCTTCAAAATCGACTAAGTAATTTTCTTTTATTACGGCGAGTACGCCCTGGTGGTTGGCGCCGGCTTCGCCCGGGATGTTGATTTTGGGGACGATGTCGATGGTGAGGCCGCTCTTCTCGGCGAGTTCAATGACTTCCCGCAGTTTATGGCGGGAGCCGCTTTGGATGGAGAGTGCCTTGACCTGCCGGGGGGCGCTGTGCAATATTTCGAGAACGGGATGGATACCCCAGATAATGATGTCGCGCGAATCGGCCATCTGTTTCAGGCCGTGGTTGATAAGGCGGGGATCGGCGAGCCATTCCGGGTTCTTCCGGCCCGGCTTCTTTGCGCCAGGATTACCGCCTTGACCATTTCGAGTGCTTCGCCGAGTTCATCGTTGACGATCACATGGTCGTAATTCTCCATGCCGGCCATCTCCGCCGCGGCATTATCGAGGCGCAAGCGGATGGTTTCCGAACTGTCGGTACCCCGTCCGCTGAGTCTTCTTTCCAGTTCGCTCATCGAGGGCGGGACGATGAAAATGGTCACCGGTTCGATCTTTTTGCTCTTCTTGACCTGGGCGGCGCCCTGCACGTCGATGTCAAGAATGACGTCGGTGCCGGCGGCCAGCTGCCCGATCACCGCCCCAAGGGCGGTGCCGTAGAGGTTGCCGTGCACCTCGGCGGATTCGAGGAATTCCCCGCCTTCACGCATCCGGCTGAACTCCGCTTTTTTGACGAAGTGGTAGTCCCGGCCGTCACTTTCGTTTTCACGGGGAGCCCGGGTGGTGTGCGACACCGAAAAAGTCAGGGCGGGCAGCTCGGCCATCAGCTTTTTGAGGATGGTTGTCTTGCCGGTCCCGGACGGCGCCGAGACAATGTAAAGCCGTCCTTCGGCCATCAGCCCTCCTCCCCGATGATCTGCCCGGAAATCGAGTGGCTCGCAAAACGCTGGGTCAGGGTTTCCGCCTGTACCGAGGAAAGGATGACGTGGTTGCTGTCGGTAATGATGATGGAGCGGGTTCTTCGCCCCTCGGTAACGTCAATGATCCTTTTCTGGTCCCGGGCCTCGTCCTTAAGCTTTTTCATCGGTGAAGACTTGGGATTGACCACGGCGATTACCCGGCCCGCCACCACCGAATTACCGAAACCGATATTGATTAAACGCTGGTCCACTTTGTTCCTCCGTCAGGGGAGCGAAAAATAACCCGGATACTCACGATCCTTCCCGTCCGGCCCTTTATCCGGCACTGGCGCTCCGGGGCGACCATGCCATTGTTTTGTTGCGGCTTATTCAAGGTTTTGCACCTGTTCGCGCATCTTTTCCAATTCATTCTTGATCTCTACAGCCAGATAGGCAACTTCGGCACTGGTTATTTTTGAGGCGAGGGTATTGATCTCCCTCAGGAATTCCTGAAGCAGAAAATCAAGGCGCCGGCCGGACGGTTCGTCCAGGTCGAGGAATTTTTCAAATTGGGCGATGTGGCTTTTCAGGCGGACCAGCTCTTCGGT
>JBHEOZ010000203.1:0-3781 GCA_046260555.1 Desulfurivibrionaceae bacterium | reverse complement strand
GTGCAGATTTGGACAAGCGGATCGGCGCCGCGTACCTCGTGTACGTAAGCCGGGCTGATCGTCCGAAGATGTGGTGATGCTGAACGGTTACGAATCTTCGTCCTCCAGCGATTCACTGTACTTGCAGGATTTTTCGGGGCAACGCAGCTGCCGGCCCTCTTTTTTGCTGTTTTTTTCGACCAGATAGGGAGAGCCGCAGACGGGGCAGGCTTTGTTGACGGGCTTGTCCCAGATGGCGAAGGTGCATTTCGGGTAGCGGTTGCAACTGTAAAAGACCTTGCCTCGTTTTGAAACTTTCTGGACAATCTCGCCGTCGCAGCCTTCCTCGGGGCATGGTACGCCGGTGGTTTGCGCCTTGATGTGTTTGCAGGCCGGGTAGCCGGAACAGGCCAGAAACTTTCCGAAGCGGCCATGTTTGTAAACCATCGGCAGTCCGCACTTCTCGCATTTTTCGCCGGACTCTTCCGGGGCGTCCCGCTCGATCGGAACGATCTTGCCGTCGGCGTCCTTGCGGAAATCCTGGGTATGTTTACAGGTCGGGTAGTTTTCGCAGGCCAGGAATTCTCCGTTTCTCCCCCAGCGGATGACCATCTTGCCGTCGCACTCGGGACAGGGGATGTCGGTGGGGGTGGTGGCGCTTTTGACCGAATCCATCTCCTTGCGAGCCTTCTCCAGGGTTTCCTTGAAGGGCCCGTAAAAATCCTTCAGCAGTTGCCGCCATTCCCGGGAGCCCTCCTCGACCTGATCAAGCTGCGCTTCCATGCTGGCGGTGAATTCAACATCCATGATTTTCGGAAAATGTTTGACCAGAAGTTCGTTAACCAATTTGCCGAGATCGGTGGGATGGAAGCGGCGCTTGTCCAGGACGACATACTCCTTGTCCTGGATGGTCGAGATGATCGAGGCATAGGTGCTGGGCCGGCCGACGCCGTTTTCCTCCAGGGCCTTGACCAGGGTGGCTCCCGTATAATGGGGCGGGGGCTGGGTGAAATGCTGGGACGGCTCGATCTCCTTGAGGGCAAGCTTTTCCCCTTCCTTCAGGTCGGGGAGATTAAGTTCCGAATCGGAGGCTGACGACTTGTCGGCTGCCTGGTCATCCGTCGATTCGACATAGAGCTTCATGAACCCGTGAAAACGCATGATCGAACCGGTCGCTTTCAGATCGTATTTCCCGGCTGTCACCGTGATCGCGGTCTGATCGAAGATGGCCGGCGTCATCTGACAGGCGACGAAACGTTTCCAGATCAGGGAATATAAGGCCAGCATATCCTTGTCGAGGAGTCCCGCCATTTTTTCGGGAGTGTTGAAGGTGTCGGTGGGGCGGACCGCCTCATGGGCATCCTGGGCCGATTTCTTGGTGCGGTAGACATTGGCCTTGGCGGGCAGGAATTTATCGCCGAAAGTGGTGTTGATATAGTCCCGGGCCGAGGCGACCGCGTCATCGCCGAGCCTGGTGGAGTCGGTCCGCATATAGGTTATGAGGCCGGTGGGGCCTTCTTCGCCCAGTTCAATGCCCTCGTAGAGTTTTTGGGCCAGGGTCATGGTTTTCTTCGCCGAAAAGCGCAGTTTGCGGTTCGCCTCCATCTGCATGGAGCTGGTGATAAACGGCGGGGCCGGGTTTCGTTTTTTCTGTTTTTTGGCCACCTTGGTGACGGTGAATTCCGAATCCTTCAATTCCGCGCAAATCTGGTCGGCGGTGGCCTGGTTGTCGATCAGACTCTTCCTGGTGCCGATTTTTTTGCCGGCGATTTTCTCAAGCGCGGCCTTTAAAGGCGGCGGCGTGCCCCCCTCCAGAGTTGTGATGATGCTCCAGTACTCCTCCGCCTTGAACTCGTGGATGGCCCGGTCTCTCTCGCAGACCATCCGCACCGCCACCGACTGCACCCGGCCGGCGCTAAGGCCCCGGCGGACTTTTTCCCAGAGCAGGGGGGATATCTGATAGCCGACCAGCCGGTCGAGGATGCGCCGGGCCTGTTGCGCCTCGAAAAGCTTATGGTTCAGGTCGGTTGAATCCTCAATGGCCTTCAGAATCGCCTTTTTGGTGAGTTCGTGAAACAGGGCGCGGTGAATCGGCTTCTTGATGTTTTTGAGGGATTCGGCAATGTGAAAGGCGATCGCCTCCCCTTCCCGGTCGGGGTCAGGCGCCAGGTAGATCTCGTCGGCCTGTTTGGCGGCCGCCTTCAGATCGCTGATAATTTTGTTTTTACCCCGGATCGTCACATAGTTGGGGGAAAAATCATTTTCGATATCGACGCCTAAACTGCTTACCGGCAGGTCGCGGATATGACCGACCGAGGCCTTGACGGAAAAGGATTTTCCCAGATAACGCTGCAGGGTCCGGGCTTTGGCTGGTGACTCGACTATGATCAGGGATTTGGACATTTATTGTTTCCGTGTATATCCTATTGTTTGATCTGATATTGTTGCCCAGGCAGGACCTCGCACAGACCCTTCAGCTCCAGAATAAGCAGGAGCTCGCTAACTCTTTCAGCCGCTAAGTTGGTGGCGACAATAACATCATCGACACTTTTTGGATAGACTTCAAGCTGAGCCAGTATTTTTTTTTCTTCGGGGTTCAGCTCCTCCGCCGCCGCCGGCATGGTGCTCTTGACCGCCGGTTTCTTTGAATTATCGGTAATGCCAAGATGGATAAGTTCGCTGGTGATATCGTTTATATTGAGGACCAGTTTGGCGCCGGCCTGCAGCAGGCGGTGGGTCCCGGTGCTTTTGATGGAGTCGGCCCGGCCGGGAACGGCGAAAACCTCCCGGCCCTGATCGAGGGCGTGGGCGGCGGTAATCAGCGAGCCGGAGCGCTGGGCGGCTTCGACAACCACCACACCCAAGCCCAGGCCGCTGATAATCCTGTTCCGGGCTGGAAAACGGAAGCTGTCCGGTCTGGTGCCCAGCGGATATTCGGAGACAATCGCTCCGTGGTCGGGGATTGCCTCGAAAAGTTTGCGGTTTGCGGCGGGATAAATCACATCCAGCCCGCATCCCAGGACGGCGACGGTGTTGCCCCTTGCCCTTAGGGCGCCCCGGTGGGCGGCGGCATCGATCCCCAAGGCCAGGCCGCTGATCACGGTCAGGCCCTGGCGGGCCAGTTGTCTGGCCAGATCTTCCGCCATCTTCAAGCCATAGGTGCTGGCGGCCCGGGAACCGACGATGCCGATGCCGGGGCTGTTCAGGGCGGCGGTCCGACCCTTGACGTAAAGGATCAGCGGCGGGTCGGGGATATTCAGCAGCCATTCGGGAAAATCGTCATCGTCCCGGCAGATAATCTCGACCCCGGCGGAGGCGGCCCGCTGGAGTTCTTTTTTGGCGGCAAGCCTGGTTTCCCGCCGCCCGATCGCCGCGCATCCTTTTTTGCTGATTCGCCCCGGAACTTTCTGGAGATCCTGCGGAGAAGCCTGTAACCCCGCAGCCGGGCTACCGAAATGGTCCACCAGGTGCCTGCATCCGCCGCTGCCCAGGCCGGGGGTCAGATAAAGAGTCAGCCACTCTTCCAGAATTTCCATACAAGCGATTCCCGGGTAAGATATGGGTAAGAAATTGGGAGGAAGGGGCGGATGTACTCGTCGCCCCCGTGATCATTTAAATGGTAAAAGATTGTTACCCGGTAAGGCTGTTCGATGTTTGGCGCCTTAAAGTCCGGCAAGGGTCGTCGGAACCCCGCAGGTGGCGATTGCCCGGGTTGCGGACCTGTTCTAAGGGACATGGAAATTATAAAAGTAGCGTTTATACCGCAAAAGGGCATAAGTTTCGTTTGGGCCGGCAAGCGGCC